>CAIKKO010000233.1 GCA_903828025.1 uncultured Sphingomonadales bacterium | reverse complement strand
GCGCGCCAGCTCTGCAGGAATATCAGGACGACGAGCGCGACCAGAATGATCGCCTCCATCAGGGTATGCTCGACCGCGTTGATCGAGGCGCTGATATATTCGGTCGGGTGGAACGGGATCGAATAGATCAGCCCAGGCGGAAACGAGCGCTTGAGCGCATCCATCTCCGCTTCGACCGCAGCGGCGGTTTTCAGCGCGTTCGACCCTGGCAGCTGAGACACACCCACACCAATCGATGGATAGGCATCACGATAGGCATTGGTGCCATAGTCCTGCGCGCCGAGCTCGATACGGGAGATATCGCGCAGCCGGGTGAGGCGGCCATCTTCGCTGCGTTTGATGATGATGGCACCGAACTGGTCTGTCGTGATCAGCCGGCCCTCGGTCTGAATGCCCAGCTGGAACGCGGTGCCGCCCTGATTGAACGGCGGTTGGCCGACCGATCCGGCGGCGACTTGCGCGTTCTGCGCGCGGATCGCGGCGATGATTTCATCGACCGTCAGGTTGCGCGAGGCGGCCGCGTCCGGATCAATCCACACGCGCATGTTGTAATCGCGCGCGCCGATGATGCGCACGCCGCCCACGCCCGGCACGCGGCTCAGCCGGTCGACCACCTGCAGCGTGGCGTAGTTGGCGACATATTGGTGGCTGAGCGACTTGTCGGGCGAATAGAGGTTGATCACCATCAGCAAGTCGGGCGAATTCTTGCGCACCGTCACGCCGATCTGGCGCACTTCGGCGGGCAGGCGCGGCTCGGCGGTGGCGACGCGGTTCTGCACCAGCACTTGCGCCTGGTCGATATTGGTGCCGGCCTTGAACGTGACATTGATCGAGACATTGCCGTCGCCCGTGGAGGACGACTGCATGTAGATCATGTCCTGCACGCCGTTGATCGCGACCTCGAGCGGCGCGGCAATCGTTTCGGCAAGCGTTTCGGCGTTGGCACCCGGATAGCTGGCGGTGACGACCACGGTCGGCGGTGCGATTTCAGGATATTGGCCCACCGGCAGCGAGGGGTAGGCGATCGCGCCCATGATCACGATCAGGATCGAGAGCACGGCCGCGAAAATCGGCCGCTCGATGAAGAAATGCGGCAAGCGCATTACTTGGCCGTGGCTTCAGCCGCCGCCGGCGCTTTCAGCGGCGACGACGCCGGGGTATCGGCTGCGGCCCGCGGCTTGAGCGGAACCATCCTGACATTGACCGCCATGCCCGGCTGCAGCCGCGCGAGCCCGTCGATCACGACCTTCTCGCTGGGCGCGAGGCCCGCCTTGACCACGCGCAGCCCTTCGACCAGCGGGCCGGTTTCAACCGGGCGCTGCACGGTCCTGCCATCCTTGCCGATCACATAAACAAAGCGCCGCGTCTGGTCGGTCACGATGGCTTCATCGGGCACCAGCAGCGCGTTGTACGTGCCCGATCCGAGCAGCCGCGCGCGTCCGAACATGCCGGGCACGAGGAACCCGTTCGGATTGTCGACTTGCGCATAAGCGCGGATCGTGCCCGAGTTCTGGTCGATGGCGTTGTCGACGAACTTCATCAGCCCGTGCCAGCGGTAGCCGGTCTCGTCCGCCAGCTTGATATCGACCGGATTGGGCGCATAGCGCGAGGACTGGCGCTCGCCAGACTGGGCCTGGCGGACATATTTGAGGTAGAAGCTTTCCGCGCCGTCGAACGCGAAGCGGATCGGATTGATCGTGACGACGCGGGTCAGCACCGTCTGCCCGGCGGCGACGAACGTGCCGGTCGAGACGCGCTTGTCCGAAATCCGCCCGGTGATGGGCGAGCGCACGGTGGTGAACGACAGGTCGAGCAGCTTCGCGTCGAGCGTGGCGCGCGCCGCGCCGACCGAGGCGATGGCGCTGCGCAGATTGGCCTGCTTGGTCTCGAACTCCTCGCGGCTGATCGCCTGCGCATCGAGCAGCTTTTGGGCGCGCGCCATTTCAGTGCGCGCATTGGCCACCAGCGCCTGCGCCTTGGCCACATCCGCCTCGGCCTGCGCGGCGGCGGCGCGGTAGGGGCGCGGGTCGATCACGAACAGCACCTGACCCTTGGCGACTTCGACACCCTCGCGGAATTCGACGCTTTGCACCGTGCCCGAAATGCGCGGCCGGATCTCGACATCCTGCACCGCTTCGAACCGGCCGACATAGTCGTCCCAGTCCACCACTTGCCGCTGCAGCGGCACGGCCGCCGAGACGTGCGGTACCGGGGGCGGCGGGGGAGCGGCCGGGGAGCAGGCGCTCAGGACCACGAGGGAAAAAAGAAGGAATCGCCGCATAGTTAACCTTAGTATGCCGCCCTCGGGGCAATGGCAACCGAGCCGGGACCGGCTTTGTTGCAATGCACACAAGGGCCAGCCCGTGTGACTTTCCTGCACCGCACGAAACCCGGCATAACTGCCCACCATGCCAGTGGCGCCGAACGATATGAGTTGCTATACGAAACGCAATAGCAAGCGAACACTATCAGGCGATCAGGGGAGCACGCGGCGTGGCAATCGAGGCAAAGGTCAACGGCAAGCCGGTCAGCTTCGAGGTCGAGCCCGACACGCCGCTGCTCTGGGCGATCCGCGAGGGGCTGGGGATGACCGGCACCAAGTTCGGCTGCGGCATCGCGGCTTGCGGCGCGTGCAGCGTGCATATCGACGGCCAGATCACCCGTTCGTGCAGCGTTCCCGTGAGCGATGTTGCGGGCAAGTCGATCACCACCATTGAAGGCCTTGGCGGGGCAGACGGCACGCTTACCGCGCTGCAGAAAGCGTGGATCGCGCATCAGGTGCCGCAGTGCGGCTATTGCCAATCGGGCCAGATCATGGCCGCCGCCGCGCTGCTGGCCGCGACGCCCAAGCCCACCGACGCCGATATCGACGCCGCGATGACCAACATCTGCCGCTGCGGCACCTATCCCCGCATCCGCGCGGCGATCCACGCTGTCGCGGGCACCGCCACCCCCGCCGCCGTTCAGGCCTGAGGAGCAAGCACATGGGCATGATCCGCAGAACTTTCCTGTTCGGCAGCGCCGCTGTTGTCGGCGGGGGTATTTTCGCCATCAAATACGCCGACAGCTCGGCGCGCAGCGCCGCCGCCAAGCTGACCGACGGCAAGGACGGGCACAATTTCGGCACCTGGATCCGCGTGGGCGAGGACGACACCGTCACGCTCTATTCGCCGCACACCGATATCGGGCAGGGCTCCAACACCGGGCTCGCGCAGATGCTGGCCGAGGAGCTGGACGCGGACTGGAACAAGCTGACCGTCACGTCCGCACCCGCCGAATCGCCGTTCGCCAATGTCACGCTCGGGCGCGGCTTTCTGGGCGACATGAGCGGTTATCCCGGGATTATCGGCATGCTGCCGACTTCGCTGCTCTCGATGGTCGCGCGCTCGCTCAATCTGCAGATCACCGGCGGTTCGTCGGCGCTGCGCTTCACTGGCCAGCGCGGTTTCCGCGTGATCGGTGCGGCCACTCGGCTCGCGCTGATCGAGACGGGGGCAAAGCGGCTGGGCGTGCCGTCTGCCGAACTCACCACGGCGGATGGCAAAGTGCTCCACGCCAAATCGGGCAAAGTGCTGCGCTATGGCGAACTCGCCGCCGAAGCCGCGACGCATAGCCTTGAAACCGAGCCCAAGCTGAAGGACCCCAAGGCCTTCAAATATATCGGCCAGTCGATCCCGCGCTTCGACATTCCGGCCAAAGTCAACGGCTCGGCGCAGTATGGCATGGACGTGGTGAAGCCCGATATGCGCGTGGCGACCGTGATCGCCGCGCCCATTCGCGGCGGCAAGCTGACTGCGGTCGATCCCGCACCGGCACTGGCGGTGGCGGGTGTCGAGAACGTGATCAAGCTCGACAATGCCGTGGTCGTGGTCGCCAAGGGCTACTGGCAGGCGCTGAAAGGCGCGCGCGCGCTTTCGCCCAAGTTCAGCGACGGCGGCAACGGCGCGATCTCGACCGCCTCGATCTTCGCCGCGCAAGATGCGCTGATCGCCGAGGGCAAGCCCACCGGCACCAATGGCAGCGGCGATGTCGCGGCCGGGCTCAAGGCGAACGGCACCAAGCTGGTGGAAGCCGCGTACCGCATGCCGTTCCTCCACCACGCGATGATGGAGCCGTTCGCGCTGACCGCGCATTACAAGGACGGCCATCTCGATCTGTGGGGCGGGATGCAAGACCCGCTCGCGTCCAAGATGGCCGCTGCCACGGCCGCCGGGCTTTCGGCTGACAAAGTCACGTTCCATCCCATGCTGATCGGCGGCAGCTTCGGCCGCCGCTTGCCGATGTATATGGAAGTGGTCGATCAGGTGGCGCGCGTCGCGATGCAAGTGCCGCACCCGGTCAAGCTGATCTGGGCGCGCGAGGAGGAAGTGACGCAGGGCGCCTATCGCCCGCAAAGCTCGGCCAAACTCGCCGCCGCAATCGGCACGGACGGCAAGCTGACCGCGTGGCGCAACGAGTTTTCGCAGCCCGAGGACGGGTTTATCGACGTACCGTTCTTCTATGACGTGCCCGCCGCGCAGCGCCGCCATTTCAAGCAAGTCTCGAACCAGACGGTCGGCGCGTGGCGCTCGGTCAATGCGACGCAGCACGGCTTCACCACCGAAAGCTTCATGGACGAACTCGCGCATGCCGCCGGGGCCGATCCGCTGGAGTTTCGCAAGGCGCACCTGAAGCCCGGCTCGCGCCACCGCGCGGTGCTGGAGGAAGCCGCCAAGCAGAGCGGTTGGGGCAGTCCGCTGCCCGCCGGAACCGGGCGCGGGGTGGCGATTGTCGAGTGCTTCCACACGATTGTCGCGCATGTGGTGGAAGCCGCGCTCAACGCGGACGGCACGCCAAAGGTGCTCAAGGTGACCGCCGTGGTGGATTGCGGCACCGTTGTGAACCCTACGGCTGCCGAGGGGCAGATTCTGGGCGCGACGGTGATGGGCCTGTCGACCGCGCTGGGCGAGGAAATCACGCTGGAGAAGGGCGCGGTGGTGCAGAGCAATTTCACCGATTACGAGGTGATCAAGCTGGCGCAGGCTCCCGCGATCTCCGTGCATTTCCTCAACAGCGGCGCGGATATGGGCGGCATCGGGGAGCCCGGCCTCCCGCCCGCCGCGCCCGCGCTCGCCAACGCGCTGTTCGCCGCGACCGGCAAGCGCGTGCGCCAGCTGCCGATCCGCGATCAGGCCAAGGCTTAGCGAATCCCGATCCGGGTTTCGGCCGCATTCCAGCCGCGCACCCCTATGGCGGCTGGCTGGGCATTTGCGGGCACCCGCACCGTGAGTGCGCGCCGCTCGCCGGGCATGAGCGAGACGTAGTTGTCCTCATAGTAGGCGGGCAGCACCCGCGCGCCGGCCTTGTCGAGCACGGTCAGCTTGATTGCGAGCGCGGGGCTGGTGCCGGTGTTGGTGAGCGCGATGCTGATGGGCCGGTCGCTGCCATCGGGCGCGGCGAGCCTGGCCTGCAGGTCCAGCATGGCCGGGGGCAGGGCATTGAGCGCGCGGTACGCCGCCGTATCCCGCCCGCGCCAATAGAAATTGCGGGATAGCACCGCGCCCTTGCCGTCGGTCAGGTCCAGCGAAACAAGCACCATCCCGCCGCCCGCCATGAGCGGGGCGAGATCAACCGCGCCCACCGGCGTCGCGCTGTTGGCCGGGGCGTTCACAGCGCGCTCCAGCTGCAGCAGCGTCCGGCCCGCCAGATCGGCCACCCGCACCCGTGCCTGCAGCCCCGCCAGATCGCCGCGCGTGGTGTTGATCACCGTGAGCTGGTTGTCCGGCAAGCCCAACTGCACATGCACCGGCTCGGCCCCCGCTTTCGCGCCGTAGTAGGCCGCGCTGGTATCCATGTCCGAGCTGTAGAGCTGCCACGCGTTCGAGGGCCACGAGGGGTGCGTCATCCAGAACAGGCGGCCCGCGTTCTTCGTCCAGAGGTGGCCGACGAACCCCTCCATCATCGCCTTGTGCGTTTCGAGGTTCATCATCTGCGCCTTGCGCTCGAAATCGGCGAGGCTGCTGGCCGGGCCGAACATGGTCGCCAGCGTGTCCATAAAGGTGCGCGTGTCGCCGTTCCCGGCAAAGTGCCAGTCGTGATAGGCCATCGTATCGCCCAGCGGCCAGCGATCGGCGGCGGGCACACTCGCCTCCACCGCCTCGCGCGTGGCGAACGAGGGGGTGCCGGTCTCGACCGAGAAGCCCGCCGCCAGATCGGTGAAATAGCCCTCCGGCGCGCGGTAGTTGTAGGGGCCCGAGCCTTGCAGGTTCACCACATTGGACGAGCCGGTATACCAGCGCGTGCCGTCGAGCCGGGTGACCAGCGCATCGAGCCCCTCGTTGAGCACGGGATAAGGCACGCCTTCGTTGCGTCCGAACCACAGGATGATCGAAGGGTGGCTCTGGTAGCGCGCGATGGTGTCCGCCGCGTTGGCGAGAAACAGCGCGGGGTCTTGCGGCTCGATCTGGAAATCCTGCGTCGATT
>CAIKKO010000232.1 GCA_903828025.1 uncultured Sphingomonadales bacterium | reverse complement strand
GAGCGCGCCGCGCGCCGCCGGATCGTCGAGCACGACCAGCACGTCGCCCGCATGCACGGCATCGGTGTCGCGCTTCAACACGGCGCGGACGGGTGCGGAAATCAGCGGGGCGATCCGGGCGATATCGCCGCCGACGTAAGCCTCCTCGGTCGTCACCCGGTTCGGGCCGGCAAGGCACCACCACAGGCCGAAGCCGATCACGCCCAGCAGCGTGGCAAGCGCCAGCACGCGGGCGCGGCGGAAGGCCAGTCGGGGCGCAGGGGGGGCGGTCGCGATCATGTCAGACACGCCTCTGCACCAAATGCGGGTTCGGCGCGATAGCCAGCGCCCGCCTGTTTGACGATACGCACCCCGGCATGAAGCTGAGAGCGGGATGGATTTCGCCGAAGCGGGCGAAACTATGGGGTGCAATTCGCCCGCGCGGCAGTACAAACGCTGCGGGGCAAAGATGCAATGCGCGTCGTTGGGCCACGTTACTGTCGCAGGGCCAGACTGAAGGTGTGGTGTGCTGCAAGCGTTCAAGGCTACCGGGGGACTGATGCGCAGATGGACCGCAAACCGCAAGCTGGCCGCTGTGTTCGGACCAGTGCTGCCGTGCGCACTACTCCTGCCGTCCGCGGCGCATGCCGCCGGGAATGACGATCTGCTCGGACCGCTCGTCAGCCAGACGTTTTCGGGTATCGCCGGTTCGGCCACCGGGACATATCCGGGAGGGGGACTGACGGGTTCGAGCGCCCATCAGGGCACCGCGACGATTGCCTATGATGCCGCCAGCAAATCCTACACCGTCACCGCCAATGGCAAGACGCAGAAATTCGCCCCGGCGGATATCGACAGCGCCAGCAGTTCGGCCACGCTCGCGGTCTATGCGCACAATTCGCCATCGGTGCAGGAATCGCTGACACTCACCCGGGGCGCGACCTCGGGCCGGTTTACCTACCAGTACGTCGGCAGCGCCTATTGGCAGCGCGCGACCACCGCTGGCGGCGGGCAGGGGAGCTTCGACGCGTTCGTCTATGGCAAGCCGACAGCGGCCGCCGCCGTGCCCAAGACGGGCTCGGCCAGCTATGCGATCGACCTGCTCGGGGCGGGCACCACGCCGCTGGGTGCGAGCGGCATCACCGGCAGCGGAACGCTCGATGTCACCTTCGAAACGGGCAAATTCGTGGTTTCGGCGCGCATGACCCAGCTTTACGACAGCCTCGGCCACGACGTTCAGCTGCAGGCGCAAGGCACGCTGGGTTCCGACAAGACCTTCCACGCGCCGGTCACCGTCTTGTTTGATCCCGACAAGTTCAGTGGCTCGCTCGATGGCCGTTTCTTCGGTCCGCAGGCGCAGGAAGTCGGCGGCGCGTGGTCGCTCACGCAGTTCGGCGGGCTTGGTGCGGTCAATTCGATGGTCGGCACGTTCATGGGCCGTCGCGACAACAGCGGCGGCGGCGGGGCGGGGCATTTCACCACGCCCGCCACCAGCTTCTTTCTCACCGGCGACGGCTACAGCGTTACGCAGAATGGCACCAAGGCCAGCCGCAAGACCATCGGCGGGGTCGAGGTCCACTACGCGGCGGGAACCGACACGTATTCTGCCTCGCGCGGCCCGTTGTCGTTCGTTGGCAGTCAGTTTTCGCAGGACCAGATTTCGCCCACCTTGCGGGTATCCTATGCAAGCGGTGCAAGCGACCTCACCGGGGGGCTGGAAATCTACGACGATAGTGCGCTTCAGTATGTGCGAGGCGGTACGTGGTCGCGCGTTGGCGATGCCAATACCGTCGATTCCTTCGTGTTCGGATATCAGACGGCGCAAGTGCCGGTAAGCGGCCTTGCGGGCTATGATCTCACGCTGAGGGGCGGGTACCTCAACGGTAGCATCGATTCAAAGAACAACCTGCTGTTCGGCAGTGGCACATTGGTGGCTGATCTGGCAGCGGCGCGCTTCACGCTGCAGGGGAGCGCGACCATCGACTATGCGTTTGGTCGAGACGACGTTCACGGCAGCTTCAAGGGCGGTGGCCAGATCGCGGCGGCGAAAAACCTGCTGTCTGGTCCGATCACGTTCACGTTCGATTCGCTGGGCAAGATCAGCGGGCGCGTGAACGGGCATTTCTTCGGGCCGAAGGCGGAAGAAGTGGGCCTGGCACTCGGTGCGGCGGTGGGAGACCAGTCGCTGTCAGCCATCTTTTTCGGCGCGCCGAGCGACGCCACCAAGGCGAGCGCGCTGCCAATCGCGGGCTATTCCGCCGTGACCACGTTCGGCACCTTCCCCAGCTTCCTCGAACTCGGTGCCGGGTATACCGGATATGACAGCCCGAAGGATTTCGAGAACACGTCAGCAATCACGTGGGACCCGGCCAATCACCAATATACCGTGCCGCTCGCGATCTACTATCAGCGCGCTGTAACGCTGGCGTTCGGGCCGAAGCAGGCCGCTCCGGCGAGCAGCGATGGGCTCTATGATGCTTATGCCATGAGCGCGGACGGCAAGAAGTGGACCGCGCAAGTCTACAAGCAGGGCAGCAGCGAAATCGCGCTGACGTACACGAGCTTCATGCGCATCGCCACGCGCCTGCCGACCAAGGCCGGGGTCGCCGGGAACGATACGTTCTACTGGTTGCCCTATGGCAGCCAGACCGCAGATGCGATGATGCCCCGCAGCGGCAAGGCCAGTTATGCGCTGGCGATCCGGGGCGATGCGGTGCTGTTCGGCGTGAAGCGCGAGCATCTCGCGCTCACGGGCAGCGGCTTGCTCAAGGCCGATTTTACCGCGCAGCAACTGGCCATGACCGCCACGTTTGCCGGTACGACCGACGCCGCCGTGCCGATCAAACTGGAAACCCTCAAGTATACCGGCTGGATCAGCGGTTCGGGCTGGGGGGCTTATACTGCACCTGGCCGCTATCAGAACACCGCGCGGGGGCACTTTTTCGGCCTCACCGCAGGCGAGGTCGGCGGCATTTTCCGCTATGAAAGCGACGTCACCGGCAACCATGTGCTCGGCAACGGGGTCATCGTGGGCAAGCGGAACTGATCCCGCCTCGCGCGGTGCCAGAACGGGGCCGGCTTCAGAGACTGCCGAGTTGCATGAAGAAGGTCCAGCGCTCGTGGCGCAGCTCCTCGGCGGTCATGCAGGTCAGATCATCGAGCTCGCCGCGCAGCGCCGTGCCCAGCCGCTTGATCGTCTCGGCATGGTCCCGGTGCGCGCCGCCGGTCGGTTCGTAGACAATGCGGTGGATCACGCCGAGCTGGAGCAAGTCGGCGGCGGTCATCTTCATCGCGTCTGCCGCATCGGGCGCGCGGTCCGCCCCTATCCCGGCAAACAGTTCGGGCTCGTGATCGATCCCGTGGACGATCATCCCATCGCCTGGAGCGCATGGTCCAAACGCAAGGCGACCTATAAAAAGATGGGGCTTCAAGTCGAACGGTTCAG
>CAIKKO010000231.1 GCA_903828025.1 uncultured Sphingomonadales bacterium | reverse complement strand
GCTCGTCGAGGATGAGCAGATGCGGCGCATCGCGCGTCACCAGCGCCAAGGCCAGCCGCGCGCGCTCCCCGCCCGAAAGCGTGGCGATCCGGGCTTCGGCGCGCGGCCCCGAAAAGCCGAACCGCCCGAGCTGGCCGCGCACCGCTGCGGGGGTCTTGCCGGTCATCGCCCGTGTCATCAGCTCGATCGGGGTCGAATCGCTGCTCAATTCCTCCACCTGATACTGGGTAAAATAGCCGATCTTCAGCTTGCCCGATGCGGTCATCCCGCCCTCGCTCGTCGCCAGTTGCCCCGCCAGCAGCGGGCGAGCGTGGTCTTGCCGTTGCCATTGCGGCCCAGCATCGCGATCCGGTCATCGGGGTCGATGCGGAGGTTCAGCCGCCGCAGGATCGGCTTTTCCGCGACATAGCCCGTCGCCGCCAGATCGAGCGTGATCAGCGGCGGGCGCAGCTCATCCGGATCGGGGAAGTCGAAGCTCAGCGTCGGATCTTCCATCATCGCCGTCACCGGCTGCATCTTCGCCAGCATCTTGGCCCGCGATTGCGCCTGCTTGGCAGTGGAAGCCCGGGCGCTGTTGCGCGCGACATAGTCCGCCAGCTTCTTGCGCTGCGCATCCTGCGCCATCTTCGCGGCGGCGATCTGCGCCGCGCGTTCGGCGCGCTGGCGCTCAAAGCTGTCATACCCGCCGGCATAGAGCGCGATCTTGCCGCCCTGCAGGTGCAGGATCGTATCGACCACGTTGTTGAGCAGATCGCGCTCGTGGCTGATCACCATCATCGTGCCGGGATAGCTCTGCAAAAAGCTTTCCAGCCAGAGCGTCGCTTCCAGATCGAGGTGGTTCGACGGTTCATCCAGCAGCAGCAGATCGGGCGCGGAAAACAGCAGCGACGCCAGCGCCACGCGCATTTTCCACCCGCCGGAGAAGCTGTCGAGCGGCATGGCCTGCATCGCTTCGTC
Organism: uncultured Sphingomonadales bacterium; assembly: GCA_903828025.1. Taxonomy (GTDB): domain Bacteria; phylum Pseudomonadota; class Alphaproteobacteria; order Sphingomonadales; family Sphingomonadaceae; genus Novosphingobium. The sequence goes on along the minus strand of CAIKKO010000231.1, from coordinate 14,743 downwards.
AAAGCCCAGCCCGATCAGAATGCGCGCCGCCCGCGCGTCTGCGGTATAGGCATCAATCGCGATCAACCGGTCGTAAACGGCCGCCAGCCGGTCCGGATCTTCGCACGTCTCCGCCTCCGCCATCAGCGCGGCGCGCTCGGTATCGGCGGCCAGCACCGTCTCGAACGGGGTCGCCACCCCGCTCGGCGCGGACTGCGCGATATAACCCAGCCGCGTGCGCTTGGGCATTTCCACCCCGCCCTCGTCGGGCTCGATCTCACCGATGATCGCTTTCATCAGCGTCGATTTGCCCGCGCCATTGCGGCCGATCAGCCCCACTTTGGAGCCCGGCTGGATCGTCGCGGTGGCGCGATCAAGAATGGTGCGCCCGCCAAGCCGCACGGTGATACCCTGAAGTGTAAGCATGCGAGCGCCCCTAGCAGGCGGGGGGCGGCGGTGGAACCCGGTGCGGAAAGAAGGCGTTTCGCGCAGAGGCGCAGAGACGCAGAGGGGTTGCACTTGCGGCGCAGCCGCCCACCTTCTCAACCAACACGCCAAAGGAACCGCTTGGAATCCAAAGCCGTCCGCGCCGCCCCCTCTCTGCGCCTCCGCGCCTCTGCGCGAACCCGCTTCAGCCCCGCCCACAAAAAACCACCGCCCCGGGCCCGCCCGCACTGGACTTGGCCCCGCGCCCTCGTCCATGAGTCAGCGCTATGTGGCAGATCTACCAATTCCCGCTGTGCCCGTTCAGCCGCAAGGTGCGCCTGCTCCTTGCCGAGAAGGGCGTGGCCTATGATCTCATCCGCGAGAACCCGTGGGAACACCGCGACGAGTTCCAGAACCTCAATCCGGCGGGCCGCACCCCGGTGCTGCACAACCCCGAACGCCAGATCACTCTGGTCGATAGCCGCGCGATCTGCGAATATTTCGAGGAGACGGTCGACAAGGCCCCGATGATCAACGGCACCGCCACCGGCCGCGCCGAAATCCGCCGCCTTGTCGCGCTGTTCGATGAAAACTTCTACGCCGCCGTCACCCAGCCCCTGCTGGAAGAGCGCATGAAGAAGCGCCTCGTCTATCGCCAATCACCGGATTCGCGCGTGCTGCGCGAAGCGATGAAGCTCGCCAACGATCACCTCTATTATATCGACTATCTGATCGACAACCGCCCCTGGCTGGCCGGCAGCACGATGAGCCTCGCCGATCTCACCGCCGCCGCGCAGCTTTCGGTGGCGGACTACCTCGGCGGGATCGACTGGTCGCTGCACGAGCAGGCGAGCAGCTGGTACTCCGTATTCAAAAGCCGCCCAAGCTTCCGCCCGCTGCTCACCGAACGCATGGACGTGATCCAGCCGCCCGAGCATTATGCGGATGTGAACGCCTAGTTCCTCCCCGGCACGGGGAGGGGGACCACCCGAAGGGTGGTGGAGGGGCACGGGCGGTTCTTCCAGACCTTGCGGCGTGGCGCTTGCCAGAACCTGCCCCTACACCGGCTTTGCTGGTCCCCCTCCCCCGCCGGGGGAGGAATGGGAATTTTGGTGACACGAATTTCGGTGAAACGTGCAACAACCCCAACGCTCCCGGCACCGCGCCAAACGTCCCTTCGACACCCCGCCACCCACCGCTCACCGGCACAAACAGCTTTCCTACACGCGCCCTTCTGCGCCATGGATCTCCCGCTCTTTGACCTGTGATTCTGGGGCGCGCTCCCGCTGACCAATCCTCCTGAAGCCGCCCCGGTCCGAAGGAAGGTGCACTGTGCCCATGGGGCCGCTTCCAACACGCCTCTTTTTATCCTGCCGGCTCGCAGCGGCGGATTTGGCGCATTATCCTTGGAAATCAGCGATAAAGGCCAAGAGGCCCGGGGCCGCCAGTTTGGGCTCAGGACCGTGTCAACCGTGTCAACCGTAAAGCATTCCGACAGGTGCTGATCGGCATGCCAAGCCGCGCTGCCAGCCGCTCTGGCCCCCACAGCAAAACGCCCCCCGCTTGCACGGAAGGCGCTTGGCCAGATCTTCCATCCGCAGGCTGGGCGCGCCGCCCCGTTACTTCGGGCGGCGGCGGTGCCGCGCATAGGCCAGGCCGATAACGCCAAGGCCCATCATGCCAAGCATGCCCGGCTCGGGCACTTCGGTGCCGCCGGTCGTCGAAGAGGTTGTGCCGCCAGATGTCGTCGTGCTGGCAGAGGTCGTGGAACCGCCCGACGTCGAAGTCGTCGTCCCGCCCGAGGTGGTGGTGCCCCCGGAGGTCGTCACGCCGCCCGTGGTCGATGAAGTGGTGCCGCCGCCCGATGTCGTGCCGCCGCTGGTCGTGCTGCCAGTCGAAGTCGAGCTCGAGCTTGAGCTGCCGCACATGGCCTGTCCGGCCGGGTGACCACAGCCGCAAGAGTGCACATGCCCGCCCGTGCTGCCCGACCAGGAACCGTATGTGGCCGAAGCAGGCGCCGTCGAAACCATCAAGGCAACCGCAGATGCCAGCCAAATGCCCCGCATGAACCAAACCCTTCCCTAAAACACCGCCAGCGGGCCTCAACAACGCCGCTTGCAATTGCCCCCGCAACGAACAGGGTCTGTGCTGATTGCGGCTCTATGCCTGACGCTGTCTTAAGAATCCTTGACCAGCGCGAACACCGGCGCAGGTTTGCCGCCGCAAGCGCGAAAAACGCTGCGTTTCAGGAAAGCATATCCGGATGCGGCCCCGCGCAGGGCCGACCGTTCAGGCCGCCTTGGTGCGCGCGCCAAAGCGCCCGTGCTTGCGGAAGCGCACCATCCAGCGGCCGAGGAACAGCCCTAGCGGGCGCGCCTGCACGCCAAGCTCGGCAAGGCCCGGGAACTGGCCGCTCGCCACATTGCCCTGGCGTAGCAGCACCCACTGGTCGCGGCTCAGCGGCGCGCCGGGCAGCCAGCCGGTGAGCGACGCGAAGGCAGCCGAAACCGCGTCCGGCAGTTCGAGGAACCAGGGCGCGCGCCCCGCAGCGGCGGCAATGCGGCGGTTGAGATCGCCGATGGTGATCACCTCGGGCCCGCCCAGCTCGAACGTCTGGCCTGCAAAGGCCGCGGGCGCGGCAAGGGCATTGGCGACCGCATCGGCCACATCGTCCACGAAAACCGGTTGGAAGCGCGAATCGGCGGCGAACACCGGCATGACCGGCGCGCTGGCGATCAGGCCGGCAAACAGGTTGATGAACGCGTCATCCTCACCGAACACGACCGAAGGCCGCAGCACGACGGCCTCGGGAAACGCGGCGAGCACCGCCGCCTCGCCCGCCGCCTTGGTCTGCGCATAAGCGACCGGGGACGCTGCGTCGGCCCCGATGGCCGAGATCTGCACGAAAGCCTTCGCCCCGCGCGCCCGCGCAATCGCCGCCACCTTGCCCGCGCCCGCGCCCTGCACCGCATCGAGATTGCCCGCAAACGCCCCGACCAGATTGACCACCGCGTCGCAGCCGGTCAGCGCCACTTCCAGCGTGTGCGGCTTGGTCACGTCCACCGCGACGAGCTGCACTTTGCCGAGCCCGCCCAGCGTCTTGATGCGGAAAGCGCGTTCTTGATGGCGGCTGCACACGCGCAGCCGCGCCCCGCGCGCCAGCAGCGCCTGCGCCACATGGGTACCGATAAAGCCGCTGCCGCCTACCAGCGCAATCAACTGGCCATCGAGATCGCGTGCTGCTTCGTTGCTCATCAGATCAAATCCGTTTCCAGATGGGTGCGGCGGGGCGAGCCGACCTGCGTTCGCCGCGGCCTTGCCACAGGCGCGCCCTCCGGTTCAATGGGGAAGACAGCGGACATGACCGGCGCAATTCGGCAAAGGCGAGGTTGACACCCGGAAACCCATCCCGTATCGGCCCGCTCCTACCCTGCGGTTGGCCCATTCGCCAACCGCAACCGTGCCCAGATGGCGGAATTGGTAGACGCACCAGCTTCAGGTGCTGGCGCTCGCAAGGGCGTGGAGGTTCGAGTCCTCTTCTGGGCACCATTTTGCCTTCCGCGGTGGCCCGCGGAAGGTTTTTAAAACTCTCAAAAACTGCGATAAACAGCGCTGCTTCCTCCGCAGGGTTGACTGCTGTTCACCGCCATCCGGCGGGCGGGAAGGGGGTCAATCGTTTGCCCACGGCGCCTTACACGGGCCTGCCCTTCACCGGGCAGCGTGAGGCATTATCGGCGCTTGTCTTGACCGACGGCATGGCGCTGTGAACTCTGGCCGTCTTGGGTGGGTCCGATAGGTCGGCTGCGCCGATCGAGGGCGTGGAAGGATGGCAATTGGGCCGGGGCGACGGAACAGCTTGATTCACTCGATTGAATCAACGTAAATCATGGGCTAAGTGAATGGGAAAGGCTCCACCGAGAGTCGTGCGGGAGAGAGCCTGTGGACCTGACCGATGCCCAAGCAAACCAGCAAGCCCAGCAAGCGGGCACGACAAGGCGCAAGCCGCACCTCTCGCTGATCCGCGTGGTCGAGATGAATCTGGGGTTTCTTGGCCTGCAGTTCAGCTTCGGCCTGCAGCAAGGCAACATGGTGCCGATCTATTCGTGGCTTGGCGCCGATGAATCCCACCTTCCGATCCTGCAACTGGCGGGGCCCATCACCGGCCTGCTCATCCAGCCGCTGGTTGGCGCGTTATCGGACCGGACCAATTCGCGCTTTGGCCGCCGCACGCCCTATTTCCTGATCGGCGCGATCATGTGCAGCCTGGGCCTGCTTGCCATGCCGTTTTCGGCGAGCATCCTGATGGCGGCGAGCCTCCTGTGGCTGCTCGATGCGGGCAACAATATCACGATGGAGCCCTACCGCGCCTATGTCAGCGACCGGCTCGACGAGAGCCAGCACGAGATCGGCTACCTGAGCCAGAGTGCGTTTACCGGCCTGGCGCAGTGTCTCGCGTTCCTGTCGCCCTCGATCCTCGTCTATTGGGTCGGTATCGACCGCAATGCGGTGGATGCGCACAACATCCCGACCATCACGCACATCTCGTTCCTGATCGGAGCGGTGCTTTCGATCACCACCATTCTCTGGTCGATCTGGCGCGTGCCCGAACTTCCGCTGAGCGAGGAGGACCGGGTGCGCATTGCCGCAGCGCCGCGCTCGCTGAGCGCGACGCTGCGCGAAATCGGCCGCGCGATCGCGGAAATGCCGCAGGCGATGCGCTCCATGGCGTGGATGAGCCTGTTCCAGTGGTATGGTTTCTCGATCTACTGGTCCTACAGCGCGCTCTCGATCGGGCGGTCGATCTACGGCACGGCCGACAAGAGCAGCGAAGCGTTTCGCGCAGCGGTGCTGACAACGCAGCAACTGGGCGCGTTCTACAACCTCGTCGGCTTTGCCGCCGCGCTGGCGATGGTGCCAATCTCGCGCGCGCTGGGCGCCTCGCGCGTGCACATGGCGTGCCTTGCGGCTGGCGGGCTCGGCATGGTGGCGCTGGCGCATGTCGCAGGCGAGGCGCGGGCGCCCGGACCGCTATTCTCCGCGCTGGCGATGCCCGATCTTGGCAGCCACACCCCGCTGCTGCTGATCGCGGTGACGCTGGGCCTTGCCTGGGCGAGCATCATGGGCAACCCCTATATCATCCTCGCCGGCTCGATCCCGCCCGAACGGACCGGCGTTTACATGGGGATCTTCAACATGATGATCGTGATCCCGATGCTGCTCAATGGCCTCACCTTCGGCTGGATCTACAACCACATGCTGGGCGCGGACCCGCGCAATGCGCTGAGCTTTGCCGGTGCGCTGCTGGTGATGGCAGCGATCACCATGCTGCGCGTGCGTGATCCGCGCCGGGCGGCAGGGCTGGCGCATGCCTGAAGTCAGCATGCCAGAAATCATTGCACTGGAAAGCCCGGGCTGTTCCGCCGTTTGGGAACTGCCCCCCGGCGAGGCTCCGCTGTGGCGCTATTGGGGCCCGCGCCTGCCGGACGGCGCGCGGCCTTCCGCCAGCTTGCGCAGCGAGCGGCCCGAGCCCAGCTTCTCGCTCCATTTCGACCAGCCGCTGACGGTGTTCCCCGGCTTGGGCATGGGCTGGTTCGGGCAAAGCGCACTGCTGGCCGACCGGGGCGGGCGCGACTGGTCGTTTCAGGCGGGCGAATGCAAAGTCGAGCGGCCCGATGCGCAGACCGTGCGCTTCGTGCTGCACGATGCTGTGGCGAAAATCGCGGTGACGACGAGCTATACGCTCGATCCCGCAACCGATGTGATGACCGTGCGCACGGCGCTGTCCAACGAGGGCGCTGCCCCGCTCCATGTGCATTGGCTGGCGGCGGCTGCACTCCCGCTGCCCGAGGATGCGGCAGAGGTCCATTCGCTGGCCGGACGGCACAATTCGGAATTCGTGCCCGTGCGCGATCCGCTCACCCGCAGCATTTGGCGGCGCGAGAATCGGCGGGGCCTGACCTCACATGATTGCTTCCCCGGTGCGGTGGTGACCTGCGGGGATGGCAGCGCGTATGGCGCGCAGATCGCTTGGTCGGGCAACCATGTGCAGACGATCGAGTGGCTCGACGACGGGCGGCGGCAGTGGCAACTGGGCGAATGGCTGGCGCCGGGCGAGGCGATCCTCGCGCCGGGCGCGGTGCTGCAGAGCCCCGAGGTGCTGGCAACGGCGTCTGCCGAGGGCCTGAACGGCGTGGCGCATGCCTTCCACCGCGGCATCCGCGCGCGGATGACCTGGCCAGGCGGCGCGGCAGGCGCAGCGAAACGACCTGTGCACATCAACACTTGGGAAGGGTTCTACTTCAAGCACGACGAAGCCGCGCTGATGGATCTCGCGCGGGCGGCGGCGGGCATTGGGATCGAGCGCTTCGTGCTTGATGACGGCTGGTTCGGCAAGCGCGACGACGACACCTCCTCGCTCGGCGACTGGACCGTCGACACGCGCAAATATCCGCGCGGGCTGGGGCCGCTGGCGAAAACGGTAACAGGCCTTGGCATGGAATTCGGCCTCTGGGTCGAGCCCGAGATGGTCAACCGGAACAGCGAGCTTTATCACCGCCATCCTGATTGGGCGCTGCATGTCGATGGGCGCCCGCTACTGGAGGCGCGCAACCAACTGGTGCTCGATCTCGCCAAGCCCGAAGTGAGCACTTACCTGTTCGACGCAATTGCCGCGCTGCTGCGCGAACTGCCGATCAGCTACCTCAAGTGGGATCACAACCGCGATCTGGTCCATGCCGGGAACCAGCCGCACTACCGCGCGCAAGTGCTGGCGACGTATGCCTTGTTGGACCGCCTGCGCGCCGCGTTTCCGGCAGTGGAGATCGAGGCCTGTGCCGGCGGCGGCGGGCGGATTGATGCAGGCATCATCAAGCGCACGCACCGCTTCTGGACGAGCGACTGCATCGACGCGGTTTCGCGCGCCGGGATGCAGCGCGGGTTCCTCCAGTTCATGCCGCCCGAGGTGATGGGCAGCCACGTGGGCGCGAGCCCGGCGCATTCGACCGGCCGATCACAGTCCATGGCGTTTCGCTGCGGGGTGGCATTGCCGGGGCACTTCGGTGTCGAGCTTGATGCCCGGAAGCTGGGCGAAGCTGAGCGCACCGAATTGATGGCCGGGATCGCGCGCTACAAGGCGCTGCGTGAGCGGCTGCATGCAGGGCGGGTGTGGATGGGCGACGTGGGTGACGGCGTGGTTTGGCAGGCGCACGGCACGGCTGAAGACATGGTCGTGCTGGTAACCCGCACCCAGCCCACTACGATGCGGCATCAACCCAACTTGCGCCTGCCGATGGCACTGGCGGGGCGGCGCTATACGATTGCTTCGGACAAGGGCGAGCTGATGGCTGCGGACGGCGGCTGGCTGAGCCGTGTGGGCTTTGCCGTGCCGCCGCTGCCGGGCGAGGCGGTGCTGGTGCTCGAGGTGCGATCATGAGCTTCGATCCGGCCGAGCATCCGCACCGGCGCTATGATCCGCTCAGCGACACATGGCTGCTGGTTTCGCCGCACCGGGCAAAGCGGCCGTGGCAGGGGGCGGAAGAGGTGCCCGATGTGTCGCGGCCACCGGCGCATGATCCGGGCTGCTATCTTTGCGCGGGGAACACGCGGGTGAACGGCGAGCGCAACCCGGACTATACCGGGCCTTACGTGTTTCGGAACGATTTTGCCGCGCTGCTGCCCGATACCCCCGCGCCCGATAGCGGCGGCGGTCTGTTCCGGGCCGAGCAGGCGACCGGCGAGGCGCGGGTGATCTGCTTTTCGCCCGATCATGGCCGCACCCTGCCCGAACTGTCGGACGCCGAGCGGCGCGCAGTGATCGACTGCTGGTGCGCGGAAGCGGCGGACCTTGGCGCGCGGCACAGCGTGGTTTCGATCTTCGAGAACAAGGGCGCGATGATGGGGTGCTCCAACCCGCACCCGCATGGGCAGGTCTGGGCGACAAACCATATGCCACAGCTGATCGCGACCGAAGACCGCACACAGGCGGCGTGGCTGGCGGACAAGGGCCGGCCCATGTTGGCAGAGCTGGTCGAGGCCGAGGCGGGCGGGCCGCGCCAAGTCTGCGCTTCCGCGCACTGGCTGGCGATCGTGCCGTGGTGGGCCGTCTGGCCCTTTGAAACGCTGCTGCTGCCGCGCGGCGATGTGGCGAGGTTACCGGATCTTTCGGACGAACAGCGCGGCGATCTTGCTGTGATCCTCGGTGATCTGACCACCCGGTACGACAATCTGTTCCAGTGCCCCTTCCCCTATTCGATGGGCTGGCATGGCGCACCGTTCAGCCAGGGAGCAACCACCCAACCGAGCGCGCCTTTCCCCAGCGAGCATTGGCGGTTGCATGCGCATTTCTATCCGCCGCTGCTGCGCTCCGCCTCGGTGCGCAAGTTCATGGCAGGCTTCGAAATTCTGGCCGAGACGCAGCGTGACCTGACCGCCGAGCAAGCGGCCGAGCGGCTACGCGCCTGCGGCGGCCCGCATTACCGGAGCCACGCATGAGCCTCTCTATCGCGGAGCACTTCGCGCAAGGTTTCGGCGCACCGGCCGCTTTGGTCGCGCGGGCTCCCGGGCGGGTCAACCTGATCGGCGAGCACACCGATTACAACCATGGCTTCGTGCTGCCGTGCGCGATCAGCGTGGAATCGCGCGTGGCGGCGGCACCGCGCGGCGACGGCATGATCCGCGTGATGGCCGGTGACTTTGGCGGTGCGACGGCAGAGTGGGCGCTGGACGCACCTTTTGCGCCCGATCCGGCGCAGCCATGGGCCGACTATATCCGCGCGATGACCGCCGCGATGATGGCGCGCGGCCATGCGCTGACGGGCGCCGATCTGGCGGTAAACGGCACGGTGCCGCAGGGCGCTGGGCTCTCGTCTTCCGCTTCGCTCATGGTCGGCATCGGCACGGCGCTGGCGAGGCTTGCCGGGCTGGCGATTGCGCCTGCGGATATCGCACGGATGGCGCAGGCCGGGGAGTGCGACCATGTCGGCGTGCGCTGCGGGATCATGGACCAGCTCGCTTCTGCCTGCGGGGTCAGGGACCATGCGCTGATGATCGACTGCCGCTCGCTCGAGGTGCGCCCCGTGGCGCTGCCCGAGGGCGCGGCGATCCTGATCGTGCATTCCGGCGTGGCGCGCGGACTTGTCGAGGGCGCCTATAACGCGCGGCGCGCGCAGTGCGAAGCGGCGGCAGCGGCGGTTGGCGTGTCGGCCCTGCGCGATGCCGATCTCGCCATGCTGGAAGGCGCAAGGCTCGATCCGCTGACGCTGGCGCGGGCGCGGCATGTGGTGACCGAGAACGCGCGCGTGCTGGCAGCGGCCGAGGCACTGGCAGTGGGCGACCTTGTGGCGATCGGTGACTTGATGGCCGCCTCGCACCAATCAATGCGCGATGATTTCGAGATTACCGTGCCGCGAATCGATGCGCTGGTGGCCGAATTGCGCGCGCTGATCGGGCCCGCAGGCGGGGCGCGCATGACGGGCGGCGGCTTTGGCGGTGCGGTCGTGGCGCTATGCCCGGCAGACCAAGCTGACGCGGTGCTCGGCCAACTGACCTACCGCAAGCCGGACGGCACCGCGCCGCTCGTGCTGCGCGAAACGGCCTGTGACGGGGCCGGCCTCATCATGATGTGATCGCACCCGATTTTCCGCTTTCCGCGCGGTCCGAGCGGACCGCCAACCGCTTGTTTCAGGAACCAATACCAATGCCTGTACTGAATTCGACTACAACGCTCTGGACTGGCGAGCACCTCAGCGCGCTGCAAATCAAGGCCTGCCACCAGATTCCGCTTGTGGACGGAGCAAGTCTGGTGCGCCCATGGCCGGAGGTTGACCTCTGGGATCTCTGGCCGCTGCAGTTGGCGGATGGCAGCACCGCGTTGATCGAGGGCTGGACGCTGTGGTTCGTTCTCTCCGCGCCTGCCGGCGATGACCCCGAGGCGCGGCACGACATTGTCCGCATCCGTCTCATGGCGGCGCGTGGGAGCGAATGGCGCGATTTCGGCAATGTTCTGCCTGACGATTTCAATCCCGGCAGCCGCGAATGGGCGGGCTCGGCCCTGTTCGATCCCGAAACCCGCGCAGTGACGCTTTACTGGACCGCATCGGGGCTACGCGGGGAAGAGCCGCGCACATTTATGCAGCGCATGTTCGAGACAACAGGCGCGCTGACCGGCAATGCGGAGGGCTTCAAGATCGAGGGCTGGAGCGAGCCGCGCGAGATCGCTGGCGGGCCGATCCCGCACTATGTGCTGGTGACCGCCGCCGAAGGCGTGCCAGGGTTCATCAAGGGTTTTCGCGATCCCGCGCATTTCCGCGATCCCGCCGATGGGGCGGACTACCTGCTGTTCACCGGATCGCTGAAGGATTCGGCGAGCCCGTGGAACGGCTGCATCGGCCTGTTGCGCCGCGATGGGGACGAGTGGGCCGTGCTGCCGCCGCTGATGAGCGCGGACGGGCTCAACAATGAGCAGGAACGGCCCCACATCGTCTTCCACGCAGGGCGCTACTACTTGTTCTGGTCAACCCAGCAGAAGGTTTTTGCGCCAGGTGTCCCCAACGGCCCGAACGGGCTTTACGGGATGGTGGCCGAGCGCATGGAAGGACCGTGGCTGCCGCTCAATGGCAGCGGACTGGTCGCGGGCAATCCGCCAGAAGCACCGGTGCAGACCTACAGCTGGTGGGTAACGCATGAACTCACTGTGCATGGCTTCGTCGACTACCCCAATTCGCTGCGGGGTAACGACTACGGCGATGCGGCCTGGCGGCGGGCGCATTTTGGCGGCATCCCCGCCGAGCCATTCCGGCTGGTGCTTGATGGAACCCGCGCGGAGATCGCGGCGTGAAAGGGGCTCGCTACGGCTTGATCGAGGCGGGCGGCACCAAATTCGTGCTGGGCGTGGCGGACGCCGAGCGCACCATCTTCGCGCGCGAAAGCATCCCGACGTCGACACCCGAGGAAACCCTGGGCGCGGCAGCGGACTGGTTCTCGGCGCAGCATGCGGATTACACCGCCTTCGGAATTGCCTCGTTTGGCCCGCTCGACCTCGATCCCGCCTCACCCGCCTTTGGCTGCGTGCGCGCAACGCCCAAGCCGCATTGGAGCGGGACGAGCCTGATCGCGCCGTTTGCAGGGCGCTTTGGTGTGCCGGTAGCGATTGATACCGATGTAAACGGTGCAGCGCTTGCAGAAGCGCGCTGGGGCGCTGGCGAAGGCCATGGTTCGGTGCTCTATCTCACCATCGGCACGGGCATCGGCGGCGGTTTCTGCAGCCAAGGGCAATTGCTTCGGGGGCTTTCACACCCCGAGATGGGGCATATCCGCTTGCCGCGCCATCCCGATGATCTGGACTTTGCCGGCACCTGCCCTTTCCACGGCGATTGCCTTGAAGGGCTCGCCTGCGGACCAGCGGTGATCGCGCGCTGGGGCATGTCGCTGTCGGAGCTGCCGGAGGGGCATCCCGGCAAGCAAATCATCGCTTGGTACATCGGTAACGCGCTGGCGACGTTCCAGACCGTGATGGAGCCGGCTCGGATCGTGCTGGGGGGCGGAGTGACGGCTACGCCGGGCCTGATCGAACTGGTGAGGACTGAAGCGCTGGCCGCGAATGGCGGCTATACCGTCGGCAAGATCGACGAACTGATCGTGCCACCGGGTCTTGGCGACAATGCCGGGTTGCTTGGGGCCCTTGCGCTGGCGCTTACGTCGATTCCCTGATCAGGAGGCGCGGCTGGAGGATCACCGAGTGAATTTCCTCTCCGGCGATGCGCTGGACCACGCTCTTGACGAGATTATCTGCGCCTTGTTCCAGATCCTGCGCAATCGTGGTGAGCGGGGGCATGGTGTGTTCGCCCAGCGGCAGGCCGTCATAGCCGATCACCTTGACATCGCCCGGCACCGACAGCCCTTGCTCTGCCAGCACGCGCATGGCGGTGACGGCGATAACGTCCGAGGCGGCAACCACGCCGTCTGGCCGATGCGTCTTGGCGCGGAAGTACTTGCTGATCTCGCCCTGCGCTGCATCAGCGACCAGGTGCGTCGGCACCACACTTAACTGCACCCCGCCACCCGCGCGCGCCACGACCGACCGGCAGCCCTCAAGGCGCTGGCCGATCTCGATCGCCTGCGGATCGCCGAAGAACACAATGTTGCGGCAGCCGCGTTCGATGAGATGCTGCGCGGCAAGCGAACCGCCGCGAAAATTGTCCGAGCCCACCGAACAATGCGCCTGCCCCGCGATGTGCGAGCCCCACACCACAAGCGGACGGTAGAGCTCAGCCACCCGGTCCAGCACCGCAGACTGGTCTGACTGGCCGATCACGATGATCCCGTCCGACTGACCCGAGCGCGCCAGTTTGAGCAACCAGTCCTCGTCGGTCGGCACAACGCGGGACAGCAGCAGGCTGTAGCCGCGACTGGTGAGCTTGTCGGCGAGCAGGCCAAGCATGGTGATGAAGAACGGATCTGAGATGTTCTGCCGCACTTCATGGCCAAGCGGGATGACCACGCCGATCGTGCCCGTCTTGCGCATACGCAGGTTGCGCGCGGTGGCGTTGGGGGTGAAGCCATGCTCGCGCGCCAGTGCAATAATCATGTCACGCGTGGCGGGGGTGACAAGGCTCGAACCGGACAGGGCGCGTGAGACTGTGCCACTGGTGACACCGGCCAACTGGGCGAGTTCCTTGAGAGTCTTGGGCGCGGTCATGGCAAGAACAGGTCTTCAGGCAGAGGTGGGAACCACATCGAAGGCGATGTTGAGCCGTTCTCCTGCTGCGAACGGATACGTGCCATGCCACAGGATCGAGGGGAAAACCACCATCTGCCCGGCCCGGGGCGGGATGACCACATAGGGTTGGATATCAAGGCCGAGTTCGGCCGGAGGCGCGCCGAGTTGCAGTGCGCCGGCCGGAGCCGGACCCGGATCATCGGGCAGCGCGACATACAGCACGGCGGAGAGCCAGCCCACCGGGTGGCTGTGGGTGACATTGAAGCCGCCCGCGCCAAGTCGCACCGACCAGCTGCCCGATATTTGCAAGCCCCCACGCGGGCGACCCAGAACCGGATGGAGCACCGGATGGAGCACCGGGTCGCGCGGATCGGGCGGCGGCAGGCTTGCGACGAAATCGCGCAGGGCCTCCATCAGCCGCGCGCGTACGGTGCCGAGCAGCGGTTCATGGCGCAGCAAAATCGAGCGATCGGTCTGCGTGCCATGCCGCACCGACTGTTCGGCATAGGGCAGTGAGGCGGTGTGGAGGCGCCGCAGGAGCGCAGCGAGTTCGGTTATCTCGGCTGCCGAGAGGCCGGGATCGAGCACGCCGTGCAGCACCGGGTTGCCGCCATCCCCCCCATCCAGCCACCCATCGAGCCACTGGGCCCGGGGATCGCCAAGCAAGCGCCACGCGGTCGACAGGTAAGGCCAAACCTGCCCGGCCAAGCGCGTGGCGGTCAGCGGCAGGGCAAGATCGCGCGCTGCCGCAGCGTCGCCCGCGCGCAGTGCGGTGCGAATGCGGCAAAGCGCGAGGAAATCGTCCTCAATGCCGACAAGCGCGGCGAGCCGGGCCTGTGCTTGCGCAAGATCGCCGCTTTCGCTGGCGAGGAACGCACGCGCGATAGCAAGTGGCCGGGTCCCGCCGAGCTGGGTCGTGGCTTTGTCGAGAATGCTCCGCGCCGCTGGCCAATCCCGCTGTTGCGCGCGCAAGGTGAACCAGCCCAGCCATAACCCTTGATGCCGGGGCTGGGCACGCACCGCATCCGCAAAGCCCTTGTCATAGGTCTCGGTATCGCCGTGGCTATAGCGCAAACTGGCGAGCACGCGCTGTCCGTCGAGCCAATCCGGGCGTGCCGCGAGTGCTGCTGCCAGAATGTGCTCAGCCTGTGCAACCTGCACTTCGGAGGCAAGCGCGAGCGCGTGGTTTCTGAGCACATCGGGATTCTCGGGCCACAGCCGTACCGCCTCGGCAAACAGCGCGGCGGCGGGATAGCCGAGTTCATACGCCGATTGCGCGCGCAGGAAAGCTGTCAGCGGATCCCCCGGCGCAAGCCGCGCTGCCTCGGCAATCGCATGGTCAGCACCTGCCATGTCTTGCGCCGCGCGAAAGCGCCGGGCCCGTTCGCGCCAGAGTTCGGCCTCGACCGGGTCAGACACGCGCTTCAGGCCGCCCCTGGGGTGCCGGAGAGGCTGGCGATGTAGGCTTCGTGGCTAGGCAGCCTGGCCGCCTCTGCCGCCATGCCCGCGCGCAGCTTGGCGAGATAGTCGCGCGCATCAATGCTGCGGTGTTCGATGAGCGGATCGAGCCCTTCGGGATAATTGTGCTGGCCAATGTGGACCGCGAGCCATGAGGCCGGTGCG
>CAIKKO010000230.1 GCA_903828025.1 uncultured Sphingomonadales bacterium | reverse complement strand
GGGATCGCCGGGCAGCTTTGCGCCCGGTGGAGGCGGGCGTCGGGGGGGACCGGGTTTAGCGGAGCAGCGTCAGCACGTTCTGCTGGCTCTGGTTGGCCTGCGCGATCATCGCGGTCGAAGCCTGGCTCAGGATCTGGGCCTTGGCCATCGCGGTCGTTTCGGCCGAATAGTCGGTGTCCTGAATACGCGAACGGGCGTCCGACAGGTTGGTGATGTTGTCGTTCAGGTTGTTCACCGCCGATTCCAGACGGTTCTGGCCGGCACCGAGCGTCGCACGGGTCGAGTTGACGTTGGCCAGCGCACTGTCGACGTTGGTGATCGTGGTCGAAGCCGCGGTGTCCGACGAAACGTCGAGCGCCTGACCGGTCTGGGTCGAGTCATAGCTCGTGCCCGAGGTGGCATCGAACAGCTTGGAGCCGTCGAACGCCTTGCTGACGACATCGACCGTATCGGTGGTGTTGGCACCGGTCTGGATCGAGAACTTCTTGTCGTCCGAACCGTCGGTTGCCGGCGTCGTGGCGACCACCGAGAACACGGCGTTGCCGTTGAACTTGGTGTTGTTGAGCACGTCCGAGATCTGCGCGTTGAGGTTGCCGACTTCCGACTGCATCGCATCGCGGTCAGACTGCTGATAGGTCTGCGACTTGGACTGCACGGCCAGTTCGCGGACACGCTGCAGCATGTTGGTGACTTCGTTGAGCGCACCTTCCGCAGTCTGCGCAAGGCTGATGCCGTCGTTGGCGTTGCGCACGCCCTGGCTCATGCCCTTGATCTGCGAGGTCATGGTCGTGGCGATGGCCAGACCCGCCGCGTCGTCCTTCGCGCCATTGATGCGCTTGCCGGTCGAGAGGCGCTCCATGGCCTGACCGGCCATCTTGGACGCCATCGTCGAAGAGTTGCTTGCGCGGATCGCGTTGATGTTGGTGTTGATAACCGCCATGTCTTGTCTCCAGTGAGAGGGGTCGTTCCCCGTATGACGCCGGTCGGGGATCGACGCGGCAGCCACGGCAAAGACCGGCAGAATGGTGCCGGGTTTAAGGGGGGCGGCGGCAGCGCCCTGCCGGATATCTGTATTTACACTTAGCATTTGCGCGGAGCTTAAAGTTCCGCCGCGCTTGACGTTTTCGCGCGACAAAAGGCCCGCCACGATGGTTAAGACAGGGCTTGGAATTATGAACACGGAACGGGTCGCACTATCGGCCGCACTGTCGTCCGCACAGTTTCCCGCGAAGGCCCCCGCCAGCAACGCAGGGGGATCACACGCCGCCTTGCTGCAGCGCGCCCGGTCGGTGCTGAGCAGTTTCAGCCCCGCCGGGACGACCTCTCTGCGCGGATCGGACGACGCGCCCGCCCCCGGCCTGTTCGATCGCACCGTGGTGCTGGCGCGCGGCGAGGCTTGCCAGATCACCCGCAGCCACGGCGGCCGCCACGATCTGACCTATACCGACAGCGCCGATCCCGCCGTGCTCGCCGCGCTGATCGCCTGCGCTGCGCCGCCGGGCAGCCCGGTCGCCGCCGATCCGGAAAGCCTTTCCGTGCTCGCGCTGGCCGAACGGCTTGCCGCCAGCGACATCCCCGTGCTCATCAACGGCCCCACCGGCACCGGCAAGGAAGTGCTGAGCCGCTTCATCCACATGCGCTCGCCCCGCGCCGCCGCGCCGTTCATCGCGATCAATTGCGCCGCCATGCCCGAAACGATGCTGGAAGCCATGCTGTTCGGCCACCAGAAGGGCGCCTTCACCGGTGCCAATGCCGCCGCCGAAGGTTTCTTCCGCGCCGCGCATGGCGGCACACTGCTGCTCGACGAGATCGCCGAAATGCCGCTCTCCCTCCAGGCTAAGCTGCTGCGCGTGCTGCAGGAAGGCGAAGTCGTGCCCTTGGGCGCGACCCGGCCGGTCAAGGTCGATGTGCGGGTGATCGCCTGCGCCAACCGCGATCTGCCGAGCGAGGTTGAGGAAGGCCGCTTCCGCGCCGACTTGTTCTACCGGCTCAACGTGTTCCCGCTGGAACTGTGCGCGCTGTGCGAACGGCCCGCCGATAGCGCGCCGCTCGCCTTCGCGATGGTGCTGCGCCACGTACCGCAGGGCCGCACGTTGCCGTGGCTGGGCGAGGGCGCGCTGGCGATGCTCGAAGCCCATGCCTGGCCCGGCAATGTGCGCGAGCTGGAAAACGTGATGCGCCGCGCGCTGCTGCTGGCAGGCGATGCTGCGGAAATCGGCGTGCAGCATATCGCCTTCGACCGGGCGGTGCGCGCGGCAGGCGATTCCGCGCTTGCCGCGCCAAACCAGACGGCGGGCGGACTGATCCCGGCCGGCAAGCTGTCGAACATCGTCCAGCTTTCGGAAACGCGCGCAATCCTTTCCGCGCTCGATGCCTGCGGGGGAAACCGCGTTGCCGCCGCGCGCAAGCTGGGCATTTCCGAACGCACGCTGCGCTACCGCCTCGCGGGTTTTCGCGAAGCCGGGATTGCTGTGGCCGGTAGCCGGCGATGAGCTCTATCGGGGGCATCAGCGGGGCGGGAGGGCTCCAGCAGATCATGGCGCTGCGCCAGCAGATCATTGATCGCTCGCAGCTCCTGCAGCAAGTCCGCGCGCCCGATGCCGGGGCTGCGGCCACGCCTGCCACCAGCGAAGCCCCCGCAGGCGGCTTCACCGCCGCGCTCAAATCCGCGCTCGACGGGGTCAATTCGGTGCAAGGCAAGGCCGATGCGCTGAGCGAAGGCTATGACAAGGGCGAAGTCACCGACATCGCCAAAGTCATGATGGCGCGCCAGGAAGCCGGAGTGGCCTTCGAGGCGACCCTGCAAGTGCGCAACAAGCTGCTCAGCGCCTATCAAGACATCATGCGGATGGGGGTCTGATAAATGGCTGATCCCGCAACCAACACGCCCAGCCTCTCGCTGTTTGCGCCGTTCTCCGATCCGGCGGGCGGCGGCATGCTGGCGCGCACGGGCGCATTTCTCGGTCAGCCGCCAGTGCGCCGCATGCTGCCGTGGTTCGCGGGCGTCTCCGCCGCTGGCCTTACCGCGATGCTGTGGCTGGCCATGGCCCCCGCCCCGCAGCGCATCCTGTATAGCGACATCAGCGACAGCGAGCGCGCGCAAGTGACCGCCGCGCTGGGCAAGGCCTCGATCGCCTATACCATCGACAACGCGACCGGCGCAATCACCGTGGGCGAGAACGATCTCTACAAGGCGCGCATGGTCGCGGCCTCAGATGGCGCGATCGCCACCCCCGAAACCGGCGCGCAAATGCTCGACAAGCTGCCGATGGGCGCGAGCCGCACGATGGAAGGCGAGCGCATGCTGGCCGCGCGCGAGCGCGAGCTTGAGCTCACGATCATGCAGATCGACGGCGTGGAAGCGGTGCGCGTCCACCTTGCCGAGCCCGAAAAATCGGTGTTCGTGCGCGATAGCGCGGCGCCGACCGCTTCGGTCATGGTCAAGTTGGCCCGCGGGCGGCAGCTGGCCGACAGCCAGGTCACCGCAATCGTCAACCTCGTCGCCAGCTCGGTCCCCTCGCTCACCGTCGATGCGGTCAAAGTGATCGACCAGCATGGCCGCCTGCTCTCCTCCGCCAAGCCGGGCGATACCGACCGGCTCGATCTGCAGGCCCGGCTGGAAGACAAGCTGCGCCAGCAGGTTTCGGCGCTGCTCACCCCGATGCTGGGCGAAGGCAATTTCTCCAGCGAGATTCAGGTCGATCTCGACATGGACCAGCTGACGTCCGCGCGCGAAAGCTATGACAAGCAGGGCGTGGTGCGCAGCGAAACCCAGTCCGCCTCGCAAAGCGCGGGCGCGAGCGGTGCGGCAGGCGTGCCCGGCGTGCTTTCCAACACCCCGCCCCCGCCGACCACCGCGCAGCCCGGTGCGCCGGGCGCAGCCGCCACCCCAGCCCCGGGCGCAACGCCAAGCCCCGCACCCTCGCCCACCAACGGCGAAACTTCGTCCGCAAAGACTTATGAACTGGGCCGCGAGGTGGCCGTCACCAACGCAAGCCCCGGCAAGATCAAGCGCCTCTCGGTCGCAGTGGCGTTGAGCCAGGCGATCATGGCCAAGGCCAAACCCGCCGAAATCGACCAGATCAAGCAGCTCGTCACCGCCGCTGTCGGCGCTGATACCGCGCGCGGCGATCAGGTCGCCGTGGTCGTGCGCACTTTCCGGCCCGAAGCGATCCCGCTGCCCTCGTTCTGGGAAACGCCGTGGTTCGCGATGATCGTGCGCAATGTCGTGGCGCTGCTTGCGGTGCTGCTCACGCTGCTGCTCGGCGTGCGTCCGCTGATCAAGGCGCTGAAGCGCGACCCGGCACCCGCCATCGCCAAGGACGGCGAGGAACCCGCAGCCGCCGGTGAAACCGATGGCGAGGGCGAGAGCGAAACCGGCACCGAGGGCGCAGCCCGTCGCCGCCGCCGGAAAGTCCCGGCCATCGAACCGATCATCGACCCCGAGACCGGTGAAATCGACCCAGACGCGCTCAGCCGTCAGGTCGGCATGGCCCAGCGGATCGTGGTCGAGCAGCCTGACAACGCCATCAACGCCTTGCGCCAGCTGCTGAAAACCACGGATGCGGAGCCTGCGGCATGAGCGAGGGCCCGGAAATCAGCGGCCCCGAGCGCGCTGCCGTGATGGTCATGCTGCTCGATGACGATCACGCCGCCACCCTGCTCTCGCAGCTGGAGCCTGCCGAACTGCGACTGCTCGGCGAGAAGATGTGCGAGATCGGGGAAATCAACGCCGATGCGATCACGCAGGCGCTGCAGGGCTTTGTCGATAATGCCGCAGCGGTCTCGCTGGGCACCCATGGCCGGGTCGAACAGGTGCGCCAGCTGATGACTCACGCGGTCGGTGAGATGAAGGCCGACAACCTGATGCAGCGCATCGCGCCCGATGCCCCGGTGCCGGGCTCCAGCCTCGAACTCGCGCGCTGGCTCACGCCCCACGCGCTGGTGCCGCTGGTGCAGGGCGAGCATCCGCAGGCGATTGCCGTGCTGCTGGTCCAGCTCGATCCCGATGTTGCGGGCGCGGTGCTGCATGCCCTGCCCGAAAGCCTCCAGCCGCAGATCGTCCAGCGCGTCGCCACGCTCGGCCCGGTCGCGCCCGAGGCCATCGGCATGCTGGAGGCGATGCTCGCGCAGAAGATCACCGAATGCCACGGCAGCGCCGCGCTCACCATGGGCGGCCCGCGCGAGGCGGCCGACATCATCAATGCCTCGGCCCGTACGGTCGAGAAGCGCGTAATGCCCGAGATCGCCAAGGCCAACAAACAGCTGGCCAAGGCAATCGAGAACGAGAGGTTCAAGTTCGACCACCTCTTCGAGCTTGACGAAAAGTCGATGGGCTCGCTTCTGCGCGAAGTCGATTCCGATACGCTCATCGCCGCACTCAAGGGCATCAGTCCCGAACCGCGTG
>CAIKKO010000229.1 GCA_903828025.1 uncultured Sphingomonadales bacterium | reverse complement strand
GTGCCGGGCACCATGCGGCCCATCTCGATGTTGAGCGCGATGCGGTCGCGCAGCGTCAGGTATTGCGGGCGGCCGGTCTCGTCGGAGGGCTCCGGGAAATCGAGAATCTTGGCGTTGGGTGGCATCGAGCCTGATCATGACAGGCTAAGCGAGCCGGTCAAGCGAGCCGATCAAGCGGGCCGGTCAAGCGGGAGCTGGCAGCAGCAGCGCGGCCAGCAGCGGACGATAGGTTTCGAGCGGCGGCACGGCCCAGTCGGTGCGCTTGGCCGCATCATCGAACCGGCGCAGCAGCAGGGCGTCGGCGAAGAACGGTTCGCTTTCGAACGCGGCAATGGCATCCCCGGCGAGTGGGCCGCCCTGCAATTGCAAGCTCAGCTCCGAAGCGGTGCTGAGCCCGGCGCGATAGCCCTCTTCCACCGCGCAGAGATAGCGCTTGGCCCCCACGTGAAGGCGAACCGGCTCGGTGACTTCGGGGCCGAAATCGGGGCTGAGAAACGCCGCGCCGGTTTCCTCGTGCAGCCCGTCGCTGCCGTCCTGTTCGGCCTTGTTGCCCGCGTCGTCGATAAACTGGCCGACATCGTGGAGCAGCGCCGCCGCGATCATGGCCGGCGCGCAGCCATGCTCCTGCGCCAGCCGGGCGCACTGCACCGCATGGGCATACTGCGTGATCGCCTCGCCATAATGCCGTGCGCCGTAAGCGAGGATCGGGGACAGAACGCGGTCAAGTCGGGCATTCTCGGTGGTCGGGTCGTTCAACTTGGCGTCGGGCATTCGGGCAATCCGTTCCTTGCACTTTCGGGACATGCGGGCCGTCGTTGTTCTGTCGCGCTTCTGGACTATACCAAGGTGATGACTGGCTGACGACAGCCAACTTGGTTTGCGCGGAGATTTGACAATGGACGGGCAAAATCGGCGCGGTTTTCTCAAGCTGGGCCTGGGTGCAGGGGCTGGTGGCGCTTTGGCGATGGGCGCGGTGCCCGGCCTGATCGAGCGCGCACTGGCGATTGCACCTGCGGGCCAGACCGGCACGCTCGCCGATGTCGAACATATTGTCGTGCATATGCAGGAAAACCGCTCGTTCGATCACTATTTCGGCATGCTGAGCGGAGTGCGCGGGCTGGGGGACAGCCGTCCGCTGCGGCTGCCCACCGGGCGATCGGTGTGGGCGCAGCCCTCCAAAGAGCATGCGGACGGCTATGTCCTGCCCTTCCATGGCGATTCGCGCACGACCCGCTCGTTCACGGTCGACGGGTCCGAGCAGTCGCATCAGGAAAACGTGCATATTCTCAATCGCGGCCGATTCGACCGCTGGGGCCACACCGGCGATCTGCACAAGCGCATGCTCTATTACGGGCCTGCCGATCTGCCGTTCTACTATGCGCTCGCCGATGCTTTCACCGTCTGCGATGCCTACCACGCCTCGACCATGACGCAGACCTACCCGAACCGGTTGCACTTGTTCAGCGGCTGCAACGGCGGCGGAACCGTTGGCGGCGATCCGGAAATGAGCAACTACGGCGAGGATGAGACGCCCAGCGCCGACATGGCGCTGGACCGGAAGCTGCGCGCCGAGGCTTACCGCTGGACGACGTATGCCGAGCGGCTGCAGGCGGCGGGCGTGGCGTGGAAAGTCTATCAGGAATACGACAATTTCGGCGACAACTTGCTCTCGGTATTCCCGCCGTTCCGGCCCTGCGACCCGGCATCAGAGCTGTATCGGCGCGGCCGTTCGTGGGTGAGCGAGCACAAGCCGGGCGCGGATCGCACGCGGTCTGATGGGGAGCAACTGGTTGAGGCGTTCCGGCGGGATATCGCGACGGGCCAATTGCCGCAGGTCTCGTGGATCGTGACGGCGGCGGATCTGTCCGAGCACCCTACTGCCGAACCCGCCAAGGGCGAGCATGTGACGGCGGGGCTGATCGAGGCGCTGATCGACCATCCCGAGGTTTTCGCCAAGACGGTGTTCATCCTGAACTACGATGAGGCGGGCGGGTTCTTCGATCATATGCCGCAGCCGGTGCCGCCGGTGGGCGACTACCGGGGGCACAGCACCGTTTCGGTGGCGGGTGAGGCCAAGGACTGGTCCGGGTCCGCCAAGTGGGCCGCCAGGCACGGTACGCACCATCCCATCGGCCTTGGCATCCGCACGCCGACGGTGATCGTCTCGCCGTGGTCGCGCGGCGGGCATGTCTGTTCGGAATTGTTCGACCATACCTCGGTGCTGCGCCTGATGGAAAAGCGCTTTGGCGTGGCCGAGCCGAACATCAGCGACTGGCGGCGCGCGGTTTGCGGCGATCTGACCTCGGTGTTCGATTTCACGCGCGGCGATCCCTCGCGCCCCGCGGTGCCGCTGCCCGATACGGCGGCCTTCGCCGCGCGGGTGGCGCAGTCCAAGGCGGGGACGCAGAACACGATACCCGCCGTGCAGCAGCCCGCGACGCAGATGGCCGGACAGCGAGGCCACCGCGCGCTGCCCTATCGTTTTGCGGTGCAGGGCATGATGGGCGAGGGCGGCAAGCTCCGTCTGGCGATGGAGAACACCGGCCCGGCGGGCGTAGTGCTCACCGCGCATGACGCGCTGCACGGCGCGGAGCCGTGGCATTTCACCATCGGCGCGGGGCAGAGCCACACCCACGCCGATTGGCAGGGGGCAGACGCCGGGGGGCGGTTCGATTGGCTGGTCTATGGCCCCAACGGCTTCCTGCGCCGCTTTGCCGGGCACGGCGGCGACGGGCTGGAGGTGCTGCTGAGCGAGCGGCCCGAGATGGAAGCGGTGGAACTGGTGCTGATCAATCGCGGGCCGCGCCCGGCACAGTGCACCATCGCGCTCGATCCTGCCTATCCGGCCAATGGCGTGCGCACCCGCCAGATCGCCGTACCCCCCGGCGCAGAGACGCGAGATCTGTGGCGGCTTGGCAAAAGCGACCGCTGGTATGATCTGTCTGTCTCGCTGGAGGGTCAGCCGCATTTCACGCGGCGCTTTGCCGGAAAGGTCGAGACCGGGGCGCATGGCAAGACCGATCCGGGCATCGGCGCGATGCGGCTCGGCTGACGACACGACAGGACCGCTTACCCCGCAGCGGGGTTGTAAACGGCCTCGGTCATGGCCCCGATGTGCTCGGCCACGCTGATCGGCGGATAGCGCGGCGGATGATCGGGTGACTGGCAGGTCGGCAGGCATTCGATCCGCGCGGCGGGATTGCCGTCAAAGAAAAACGGCAGCGAATAGCGTTCGCGGCCCGAACGGTTGATCACCCGGTGGACCGTCGAACGATAGCGGTCATTGGTCCAGCGCGGGATCATGTCGCCCAGATTGACCACCATCGTGCCGGGCAGCGGATCGGCGGCGAACCAGCCGGCATCGGGATCAAACAGTTCAAGCCCGCCCGCATCGTCCTGCGCCAGCAGCGTCAGTGCGCCAAAATCGGTATGGGCACCGGCACCGCGCTGCAGGGCGTCGGCCTTGGGGGGCTGCGGCGGATAGTGCAGCGCGCGCAGCCCGCACAGCGGCTCTGTGCAAAAGCTGTCGAACTGGCTGTCCGGCAAGTCGAGCGACAGCGCCAGCAGCCGCATGAGGTCGATCGCCTGATCCCGGCACAGCGCGAAATAGCGCATCAGCAGAGGCTCAAGTTCGGGCAGGGCTTCGGGCCAGAGGTTCGGCCAGTCCGGATCGCCAAGCGGGCCGATCCCGAACGCCTCTTTCAGATCGGGCCGCGCGCCCGGCTCCAGCACTTGCGAACCGAGCGGCTCCCACCCGCGCTCGATCAGCGGATGGGTCCGCGCTATTGCAAGCTTGTCTGCGCGTGGCAGCGCGAACAGCTGGCGGAGCTGGGCAAACACGTCGGCCATAAGCGCGGGCGGAACAGCGTGGCCGGTGATGTAGAAAAAGCCATAAGTGCTGCACGCCTCGCGCAGCTGCACGGCCAGCGCCTGACGGGCAGCGGGGCCTCCGGTGCTGAGGGGCGCGAGATCCAGCACCGGGATGTGCCTGTTCATTCAGTAGATCCCCTGAAACGGCCGCCGCACCAGGCCCGATTGGGTGAACCGCGCAAGCGTGGTCACATCGAAGATGGGGAGGCCGACCGCCGCCTGCGCCGCTGCGGCATAAGGCGGCAGATCGACGCACTCGAACACCAGCGCGGCGATGGCCGGATCGCGCGCGGCGAGCGCTGCGGCGACCGCGACGACTTCGGCCTCGACTCCCGCGAAGTCCAGTTCGCCAGTCTCCTCGCAGATCGCGGCTTGGAAATGCGGCTGGCCGTCCATGCCGCCGATCACGATCCGCGCCGGGTCGGTCACGCCCGCGAGCGCGAGGTGGCGGAGCGTGAGGTTGCGCGCGCGTGAGGCGATCACACCGACGCGGGCCGCCGGGCCGAGCATGGCGAGCAGCCAGGGCAATTGCAGCAGGCTGGAGGTCATGACCGGCACCGCCAGCGCCGCTGCCAGCGCGGCCTGATGGACGATCATCAAGCCGCAGCCCCCGACGATGGCGGCCGCGCCGCGCGCCACCAGCGCGTGCCCGGCCGCGAGGAACGGGGCCGGATCGGGACTGCCTGCGCCGCCGAGATCGGCCGCCGCAGCGCCGCGCACCACTTCATAGCAGACCGGAAAATCGAACGTGGTCGGGTTGCCCGGCACGCCCGGCGGGCACGGGATGTGCTCTTCCAGCACAAGGATGCCCAGCGGCCGCCCATACCCCAGCTGCTGGCTGCGCGCGCGGTATATCATCGGCAAGGGGCCCGCAGCGGCATGTGCACTAGCTCGCAAACACGTCGCGCAAGTCGAGGATCAGCTTCTTTTCCTCTTCCAGCATGAGGAAGCTTTCGATGTCGATGAGGTGCTTGTGCATGGCGCGCGCGACCTTTTCGGCATCGCCCTG
>CAIKKO010000228.1 GCA_903828025.1 uncultured Sphingomonadales bacterium | reverse complement strand
TGCTCGACCTTCGCCAATTTCACCGTGCTGCCGGAAATCGCGCTGGCCAAGGTCCGTGAGGACGCACCGTTCGACAAGATCTGCTACATCGGCTGCGGCGTCACCACCGGCATCGGCGCCGTCATCAACACCGCGAAAGTCTGGCCCGGCGCCAATGTCGTGGTGTTCGGCCTCGGCGGCATCGGGCTCAACGTGATCCAGGGCGCGCGGCTGGCGGGCGCGGGCAAAATCGTCGGCGTCGATATCAACCCGGACCGTGAGGAATGGGGCCGCCGCTTCGGCATGACCGACTTCCTCAACACCAAGGGCATGAGCCGCGAGGACACCGTGGCGGCGATCGTCGCGTTGACCGACGGCGGCGCGGATTACACCTTCGACGCCACCGGCAACACCGAAGTGATGCGCACCGCGCTGGAAGCGTGCCACCGCGGCTGGGGCACGAGCATCATCATCGGGGTGGCCGAAGCGGGCAAGGAAATCGCCACGCGTCCGTTCCAGCTCGTCACGGGCCGCAACTGGCGCGGGACTGCCTTCGGCGGGGCCAAGGGCCGCACCGACGTGCCCAAGATCGTCGACATGTACATGACCGGCAAGATCGAGATCGACCCGATGATCACGCATGTGATGGGCCTTGAGGAGATCAACAAGGCGTTCGAACTGATGCACGCGGGGACAAGCATCCGCTCCGTCGTTGTGTTCTGAAAATAGAAGGAAAAATCCATGTTTTCCCACTCATTCCTCGGCACCAACGATATCGAAAAATCGCGTGCATTCTACACTGCGGCCATGGGCGCGCTGGGCTATCCGGCCGTCCCCCTGCCGCATGGCACGCTGTTTCCGGGTGAAGCCGGTTCGCTGATCGTAGCGAAGCCGGCCAACGGTGAGCAGCACACGGTCTCGAACGGCCACACGCTTGGCTTCAAGGCGCAGAATTCGGCGGCGGTTGATGCGTTCCACGCCGCCGGCCTCGCCAACGGCGGCACTTGCGAAGGCCCTCCGGGCGTGCGCGAGAACGCACCGGGCAAGCAGTACGGCGCCTATCTGCGCGATCCCGACGGCAACAAGATCTGCGCGTTTGCGCCGAATCCGAACGCTTGATTTGGTGAGGCATCGGTCTGCGAAAAGGGGTGCTCTGGCACCCCTTTTACGTTTGGAGGCCAGCCTGATTGCTGTCTGCTCGGTCAGGCTGGTAAGGCGCAAAGAAGCCGTGATCGATTGTCAGGGCCTTTGTTTCGCGAACGCCCAACCCTTCTTCGATCAGCAACTCCAGCAGTCGGTCGATATCGACCAGCTCAATGGCTGTGGCGTTCTCCCGTGAAGCCTCCTCGCGGGCAACCTTCGTAAACGTGCCTGTAGTAAGGAAGATTCCTCTTTCGGCCCGTCCCTGTATGGCTCCTCTGAAGTCACGGATTTCCTTGACTTCAACCCGGCCAGCGTAGCGCTTGCACTGAAACATCACTTTGATCCGCACGAAGCGATTTATGAGCAAAAAGCCTTCGCCATCGATCCCATGATCGCCAGTCTGACCAGTCACTTTCAGATTTTCAAAGCCGATGTGTCGAAGCAACCGAGCGCTCAACTCCTCAAATCCCTTGGGGGTAAGACCACGCAAAATCCGCACCAACTCCTCTTGAATCGCGTCCTGATTCAGGAAAACTTTTTCATCAGGGACACTGGCATCGGCCTCATCTACCGACTTTTCGGTCGGCATCTCGTCGGCTTCGCTGCCATCAAACTGAAAACCCGCATGGACCGATTTGAAGAGCAGGTGAGCTTCCTCATGCGACAAGCTGGTCTTGCGCCCCTTTTCGGTGAGCACCCAAATCCCGCGTTGCTCAGTGTCAATCATCCCAGCTTTGGCGAGATAAAATCGAGCCCATGCTACCTTGTTTTCAAACTTCGACTGGCCGCCCTTGTTGGTGCTTTCGATTTCGTCTTTTGGGACGGAGTGGTGCTCTGCAATCCAGGCATAAACCTCGCGGGGACGTGCCGAAGAACCAAGATCGCGCAACCCTTCCAAGACTGGTTGGAAATACTGAATAAACTTGGGGCCGCGCAGCTTTGTCATCGGTTCGCCTCTCAAACTTCATGTGGCGTCAGCAGAGCAACTCCAAGCCTTTGTGCTGCGGCGATAAGCTCCCTGTCGCCTGTCGCCAGCGGTAGTCCAAGCCGGATGGCCAGTTCGAGATAGGCGGCATCGTAAACCGTCAACCGTTGTTCGCGCGCGAGTTCGAGCGTGGCTCCCCATGCATTTCGGTCTGTTTGATCGTCGGCAGCGATGGGTAACCGCTCAAACCGTGTAAGCGATTCGGCGAAATGGGCTTCATCGCAGCGGCCACGCCTCACAGCCATGCTCAGCGCATTGGCCACTTCAAGTCGCCAGATCGATGGGACGACGGCACCTTCCGATGCGACCATCCGTACTACTTCGCGCACCCGATCAGTTTGTTCTTCAACGAACAGTGAGGCAATTGCCATCGACGCGTCGAGCACAAGGCTCAATAGCGCCGCCCTTCGTTGATAAGATCGCGGATTGATAGGCCGCCAAGCGAGTGCCCCTTCGCGCTGGCTATGATTTCTTCGGCCGCTCGCTGCGCTCTGAGGCGCGCTTCGGCTTTGGCCTCATCCCTACGGATCACAATAGTGCCGCCTACTGCCTCGATCTCAACCGCCTCGCCGTCGATCAGCCCTGCCGCAGCCGCGACATCGATTGGCACCCGCACCGCGAGGCTCTTGCCCCATTTTCCAACTATCACTTGCGACATGGCGGGATCTCCAGTTTGGGATATCTTGGCATATCCCAATCAGGTTTGCAATCACATCGCCGAAATACCCCCGTCCAGCTTCAGCTCTGCGCCGGTCATGAAGCGGCTCTCGTCGCTCGCCAGATAGAGCACGCCTTGCGCGATATCGATGGGTTCGCCCACGCGGCCCAGTGGGATCTGGCGCGCCAGCTTGCCCATGACGACCTCTTTCTCGATCCCGGCGTTCTTGCTGATGCCGTCGAGGATTGGCGTATCCACGAATGTCGGGTGGACTGAGTTGCAGCGGATGTCCCACCCGCGCTTGGCGCAATAAAGCGCGACCGATTTGGTCAGCATCCACACCGCCGCCTTGCTGGCGTTGTAGCCGGGCATGGTGTGCGAGGCGATCAGGCCCGCAATCGAGCTGATGTTGACGATCGAGCCGGGCTGGTTGTCCTTCAAGAGCGGGAGCGCCTTCTGGCAGCCGAGGAACACCGAATCGACGTTGATCGCAAAGCCGCGGTGCCAGTCTTCCAGCGTGCAGGTCTCGATATCGCCGCGCACGCCAACCCCGGCGTTGTTGACCAGCACCGAGAGCCCGCCGAGCTTGTCGGCCGCCATCGCGATGGCCGCGTCCCAGTCTTCGGGCGAGGTGACGTCGTGGCGCATGGCATAGGCGGTTCCGTCGCCCAGTTCGGCGTTGATCGCCGCGGCCTGCGCGGCGGCAGCATCGCCCTGAATATCCGTCAGCAGCACTTTCGCGCCCTCGCGCGCCAGCAGTTGCGCGTGCGCCGCGCCCAGCCCTTGTGCCGCGCCGGTCACCAGCGCCAGCTTGCCCGAAACCCTGCCCATTCTGCGTGTCCTCTCGCTTATGCTTTTAGCCATTCCGGGCTTAGCAGCATGAGCATGCGCACGTCGATGCCATAACCCTCGGCGCGTTTTGCCGCGATGAAATCGGCAATGCCTGCGCGCGGCACGTGGTGGACGGTGATACCTTCGCCTTGCACCCCGCCGCCTGCGGAAACGCGCGTGAGGTCATAGGCGCGGAACAGCGTGAAGGCCTCGCTGACCATGCCGGGGCTGGAATAGAATTCACCCATGTCTTCCATGCGTGCGGCGCGGTAGCCGGTTTCTTCCTCCAACTCGCGCGCGGCGGCGGTTGCGCCGTCCTCACCTTCGCCGCCGTCATCGTCGCCGATCAGGCCCGCCGGAAGTTCGATGCAGGGCTTGCCCAGCGGAATGCGGAACTGTTCGACCAGCACCACTTCGTCATCGGGCGTGAAGGCGAGGATCACCGCCGCCTTGATGCCGCGCGCGCGGCTGACATATTCCCACCGCCCCCGCGTCTTCGCGGTGATGAAGCGGCCTTGCCACTGCGTGACTTCGGGATCGGCGGCATACTCGTCTTCAAGGCTCATACTTCGATCACCCGGTCCGGCAGTTCGTTTTGATCATCCGC
>CAIKKO010000227.1 GCA_903828025.1 uncultured Sphingomonadales bacterium | reverse complement strand
GATCGCAGCCGAAGAGGCGGAATAATCCACCGTGTCGGTGCCCGCGCCGCCATCGAAGGTATCCGCGCCCGCGCCGCCGATCAGCGTATCATTGCCGTTGCCGCCATAAAGGACGTCATTGCCCGCACCGCCGTCAAGCGTATCGTTGCCATCGTTGCCATAGATCGTCTCGGCACCGGCCGATCCCACGAACGTGTCATTGAACGCCGACAGCGAATAGATTTCGATGTTGGCATAGGTATCGCCTTGCGCAAGCCCGGTCGAAAGCGCCGCGTTGACGAGGTTGACCGTGAGCGCACTGGTCGAACTGGAGTAATCGACGGTGTCATTGCCTGCCCCGCCGTCGAGCGTGTCCGCACCCAGCCCGGGCGCGAGCACATCGTCGCCCGCGCCGCCAAAGATCGTATCGGCATTTGCCGAGCCGTAAATCACGTCCCCAAGCGCCGAACCGATGACCTTTTCGATGCTGATCAGGATATCGCCGTTGGCCTCGCCCGCGCTGCCGGGCGTGCCGTCCATGCGCACGATCACGCCGCCCGCGCTGGAATAGTCGGCGGTATCGAAGCCGGCCCCGCCGTCGAGCGTGTCCGCGCCCCCGCCGCCGATCAGCGTATCATCCCCCGCGCCGCCGGTGAGGGTTTCGTTGAAGCCCGCCCCGATCAGCGTATCGGCCTGCGCCGAGCCGATCACCTTTTCCACCCCGGTGATCGTATCGCCTTCGGCATCGCCGCCGCTCGATGCGGTGCCGTCGAGCCGCACGGTGACACCCGCAAGGCTGGCCGAATAGTCGACCGTGTCGGTGCCAGTGCCGCCGTCGATGGCATCGGCCTGGCTGAACGAGACAAACGTGTCATTCCCGCCCCAGCCGAACAGCGATGAGGCCGTGGTGGTTCCGCCCCGCAGCGTATCGCCGTAGTTGAGCGACCCGTAGATCACTTCGATCCCGGACAGCACATCGCCCGCCGCCCAGCCGCCAGAGCCTGCCGAACCGTTGTTGGAGATCACCACCGCCGCATTGGAATTGCGGTAGTCGACGGTATCGGTGCCAAGCCCGCCGATCACCTGATCCGCGCCGAGCCCGGTCACGATGATGTCGTCACCGTCGCCGCCGTTCAGCACATCGACGCCATCAGCCCCGGTCAGCGTATCGTTGCCTGCGCCGGCCAGAATGGTCGAGCCTGTCGCCGCCGCCACGATGGTGTCGTTTTGCGCCGAGCCGATCACGGTCTCGATATCGAACAGGCGGTCGCCGGCCGCATCGCCGGTGCCGCCAAAGCCGCCGTCCATATAGATCAGCATGCCGCTGCTGGTCGAAGCCGAATAGTCGACCGTGTCATTGCCCGAATCGCCGCGATAGATGTCGGTCCCGCCCGAAGCGATGAACACATCGTCACCCGCGCCGCCGACAAATTCCTCGTCGGCGTTGCGCCCTTCGAACCGGTCGGCAAAGCCCGAACCCACCACGCGTTCGATATTGGCCAGCGTATCGCCTTCGGCGTCACCGCCGCTCGATATGCCGCCGGTGCGGATGGTCACCCCGGCGGATGACGCCGAATAGTCGGCCGTATCGGTGCCCAGCCCGCCATCGAGCGTATCCGCGCCCGCACCGCCCGAAAGCGTGTCGTCGCCGATTCCGCCGAGCAGCGTATCGTTGCCCGCGCCGCCGGACAGCGTATCGTTGCCGTCGAAGCCGTCGAACCAGTCGTTGCCTGCGCCGCCGATAAACGTATCGCTGCCGCGCGAGCCTGTGAAACGCTCGATCGAAATGAACGTGTCACCCGCCGCATCGCCGCCAGTCGCCGTGCCTGCCGAAAGGTCCACGATCACGCCCGCAACCGAGCTGGCATAACTCACCGTATCGGTTCCCGCGCCGCCATCGAGCACGTCACCGCCGCCATCGCCCGAGAGCAGATCGTTGCCCGCACCGCCCTGCAGCACGTCCGCGCCGGTGCCGCCCGAAAGGGTGTCGTCGCCGCCGCCGCCGATAAGCGTGTCGTTTGAAAACGCGCCGGTGATCGTGTCATTGTAGGCGGAACCGATCACGCCTTCCACCCCGGTCAGGCGGTCACCCGCCGCGATATCACCGCTGCTCGCGCTGCCGTCGAGCGCCACGGTGACACCGGCACCGGCGCTGGAATAGTCTGCGGTGTCGTTGCCCGCACCGCCGATCAAGGTATCGACGCCCGCGCCCGCGACGAGG
>CAIKKO010000226.1 GCA_903828025.1 uncultured Sphingomonadales bacterium | reverse complement strand
GTCGCACTGGACGCTGGCGACCGCGCTCGCCTTCCTCGCGTGGTTCGTGTTCGCGCCGCAGTGCATGTCGACCATCGCGGTCACCCGGCGCGAGACCAATGGCTGGAAATGGCCCGCGTTCATGCTCGCCTACCTGTTCGGACTGGCTTACGTTGCGGCGGGCCTCACCTATTGGATTGCCGTGGCCGCCGGGCTTGGGTGATGCTGTGGGAAAGGCTGCGGCCAGACTCGCCCTCCTTCCCGGCATTGGCTACGCGATAAGCCGGTTTCAAAGGGACACGATTCGATGGCAGGCAGCGTCAACAAGGTCATTCTGATCGGCAATCTCGGGCAGGACCCTGAGGTCAAGAGCTTCCAGAACGGCGGACGCATCGCCAATCTGCGCATCGCCACCAGCGAACAGTGGAAGGACAAGGCCACCGGTGAGCGCAAGGAGCGCACCGAATGGCACACCGTCGTGCTCCAGTCGGATGGTCTGGTCGGGGTGGCCGAGCGGTTTCTGCGCAAGGGTAGCAAGGTTTATATCGAAGGCCAGCTGCGCACGCGCAAGTGGCAGGATGCCTCGGGCAATGATCGCTACACCACCGAGATTTCGGTCGGCGTCGGCGGCTCGCTGACGATGCTGGACGGGCCGCAGGGCGGTTCGGGCGGCGGCGGCATGGGCGGCGGGGGCGGCGGCCAGCGCTCGGGCGGTGGCGGAGGCTGGAACGAAGGCGGCTCCAGCGGCGGCGGGCGTTCCGGCGGTGCGAGCGGCGGCAGCAGTTCCGGCGGTGGCGGCTGGAATCAGGGCGGCGGCGGCATGGCCGACGACTTGGACGACGATATCCCGTTCTGAGCCGGATCGAGCGGGGGCACTCAGGTCCCTCGCGTATCCCCGTAAAGATGAATATGCAGCCGGTCGCTGAAGCGCCAGCCATGCGTGAGCGCGGCCCCGGCCAGCCACTTTGAGCGGTCGCGCAACGTCGCGCTGTCAGTGCCTTCGGGCATCACGAACAACCGCTCGGGCGCAATGCGGTAGAGCGCCTGCAGCTCAGCCACTTCGGTAATGTCTTCCTCGCTCGCCACCACGAACTTGAACCAGGCTTTCCGGTCTGCCGCCCAATCGCGCAGCAACTCGGGCACCAGCGCGAGGTTTTCGGGATTGCCCGAATGCGCCAGCTTGGGGCTGACGTTGAACTGATCGACCAGCTGGCTCAGCGCATGGGGCGGCGGCACGGTGCCGTTGGTCTCGATCTCGACCTCGAGCCGAGGCAGGGCTTCCTTGAGCGCGGCAATCAGCCGGGCGAGCGGCGCGGCTTGCAGCAGCGGCTCGCCGCCGGTCAGCACCAGTCGGCTGGGGCGCAGCGCCAGCACGCGCATGACCACTTCGCGCACATCGAGCGTGATCTGGTTTTCGCTGCGCTCGAACGTCATGTCCTCGCGGTGCGGGCGGATGTCGCCGATAAAGCGCCACGTATAGGCCGTGTCGCACCAGCGGCACGCCAGATTGCAGCGCGAGAGCCGCACGAACACGCAAGGCCGCCCGGCCGAGGGGCCTTCGCCCTGCAGCGAGAGGAAGATTTCCGGCTCGCCCGGCGCAGTGGTGGCAAGCGTCAGGCTCATGGTTCCTCCCCGGAACGGGGAGGGGGACCACCCGCAGGGTGGTGGAGGGGCACGGGCGGTCTTGGGCCTGCGGGTGCCCCTCCACCACCTTCGGTGGTCCCCCTCCCCGTTCCGGAGAGGAATGACAGCGCCGCCGTCACTCTAAACGCTCCAGCGCTGCCGCCAGCCGCAGCGCCTCGGCGCTGTGGTGCGCGTGATCGGCGCGGGCTTTCTCGACCGCTTCGGGCTTGGCCTTCTCGGCAAAGGCCGGGTTGGAAAGGCGCCCTTCGAGCGATTTGGCTTCCTTCTGCGAGGCGGCGAGCGCCTTTTCGAGCCGTGCCTTTTCGGCGGCGATGTCGATCACGCCTTCGAGGGGGATGACCAATGTAGCCAAGCCGACCGGGATACGCATGGCTGGTCCATCTGGCGCGCGATCCGGATAGCGCACCTCAAGCCGAGCGACATTCGCGAGGGCTGCGCGATTGGCTTCGATGTACTGCCCAACAATTGGCGCACTGTCAGTTACAAAGGCCGCAAGCCGAGCACCCGGCGGAATGCCCATCTCGTTCTTTGCGCCGCGAATCGCGCTTGCGACTCCAATGACCCAGTCGATTTGTTCTGAAGCGCCAAGCTCGACACGATATGGTCCGAAATTGATCGTAAGATTGTCGATTGTTGCCCAAGAAGTTAGCCAGCGGGCGACTATGAGATCGTTTTCGCGGTCGCCAAGTGCGTGCCAAAGTTCTTCCGTTATGAACGGCATGAACGGATGAAGCATGACGAGGATTTGATCGAGCACCCAGCCAGCCACAGCCTTTGTTTCAGCGTCAACATCGCCTTTGATAAGTTCGATGTACCAATCGCAGAAGGTTCCCCACGTGAAGTGGTAGATCGCATGCGCCGCGTCATCGAAGCGCAGTGCGTCCATGGCACGATCAATCTTTCCGACACATTCTAGTGTTTTGCTGACAATCCATGCGCTGACAGGTTTTGCCGATGAAGGTGGCGCAATACCTTGCGAAGCACCGATCCCGTTCGCCATGCAGAACCGCGCGGCGTTCCACAGCTTGGTCGCGAAGTTGCGATAGCCCTCGACCCGGCGCTCATCCATCTTCACGTCGCGGCCCTGGCTTTCCATGGCGCACATGAAAAAGCGCAGCGCATCCGCGCCGTACTTGTCGATCAGCAGCAGCGGATCGACCACGTTGCCCTTGGACT
>CAIKKO010000225.1 GCA_903828025.1 uncultured Sphingomonadales bacterium | reverse complement strand
TTCTCGTCGGTCTCAATTCCCTCGCGTTCCAGGTATACAACGAGCTGGCCTTTTCCGGCGCCTACTTCGCGGGTTCGTTTTCGGGCTGGTGGCTTTACCGGAGCGCATACCAGACGTCCGGGCTGGCCATGCTCGCATCCACTTTGCTGCTCACGTTGTATTTCTGGCAAGCGGTCGTGACGGGGAGGCCTATTTGATCATCGGCATGGGCTCCGATCTCTGCAATATCGAGCGCATCCAGGCCTCGCTTGACCGGTTCGGCGAACGCTTTGAAACGCGCGTGTTCACCGAAGCCGAGCAGGCCAAGGCCGCGCGCCGCCCCTTCACCAAGGCGGGCACGCTGGCGAAGCGCTTCGCGGCCAAGGAGGCCTATTCCAAGGCCGTCGGCACCGGGTTCAAGGCGGGCGTGTTCATGAAGGATATCGGGGTGGTCAACGCGCCTTCGGGTGCCCCCACCCTCGCGCTCACCGGCGGCGCGGCGGCGCGGCTGGCGGCGATCACCCCGTCGGGCCATGAGGCCGTCGTCCATCTCACGCTGACCGACGATCACCCCTGGGCGCAAGCCTTCGTGGTGATCGAGGCGCGGCCCATACCGGCAGGTGCTGCTTGAACGAACCGACTGACAGAACCTCCCGCGAACCCGAACCAGCAGGCACCAACTGGCTGGGCGAGCTGCGCGGCTTGCTCATGATGCTGCTCGCGGTCGTGGCCTTCCACAGCTTTGTCGCCAAGCCGTTCTACATCCCCTCGATCTCGATGATGCCGAACCTGCTGGTGGGCGATCAACTCGTCGTGGCGAAGTATCCTTATGGCTGGTCGTGGGTTTCAGCTTCGATGCATTTCCTGCCACGCTCGAAAACCCGCATCCTGCCCGCCACCCCGGCTTATGGCGATATCGTGATCGTGGTGCCGCCCGACCGGGACGAGGACTATATCAAGCGCGTCGTGGCCCTGCCGGGAGACCGCATCGCAGTGGTGAACGGGCAGATCGTGCTCAATGGCAAGCCGGTGCCGCAGATTGCCGAAGCGCCGCTCGAACTGCCGGTCGATCCGAACGAACCGTGCGATCCGGACGATTTCCCCGGCCTCCGCTACCGCGCGGCGAACGGCAAGCAATATTGCGAGCTGCCGATCTTCCGCGAAACGCTGCCCAATGGCGCGACGTACCGGATCATCGACCACCGCCAGCAAATGCTCGACAACTATCCCGAGACCAAAGTGCCCGCCGGGTATGCCTTCCTGATGGGCGATAACCGCGACCATTCGGCCGACAGCCGCGCCCCGATCGAGGAAAAGGGCCTCGGCGGACCCGTGCCGCTCGCCGATATCGGCGGCCGCGCAGAGTTCATCACCTATTCGCTGAGCGGCACCGAAACCTGGAACCCGCTGACATGGTTTGGGGCCTTGCGGGGTAGCCGCGCCTCGACCAGATTGCGGCCCATGATCATCCCCCCCCATCCCGAAGCGAAGCGATGATGGCTGAGGCCCCGCCACCGCGCAGCGGGTCAACCGGCCCGACCGACATCCGCGACGATGCGGTGCGGCTCGAAGTGAAGAAGGCTGCGGTGTGGATCGGCCTGACCGCGCTGGTCGTGCTCGCGGTCTATCTCGCGCAGCCGCTGCTGGTGATCTTTGGCGGGATCGTGTTCGGCACTTTGGTCGATGGCGGGCAGCGCCTGCTCGGCCGCGTGCTGCCGATCCGGCGCATCTGGCGCGTTATCATCGTGCTCCTGCTGACGGTCGGGTTCCTCGCGTGGGTGTTCGAATTCGCCGGGAGCCAGATCATGGCGCAGGCGGTGCAGATGCCGCCGCTGATCGAGGCGCAGACCCAGCACGTGCTCGATTGGGCGCGCGGGCATGGCATCACCGTCGGGCGCGGCGATGTCAGCGCGCTGGCGCAGCAGCTGCTCGGCGGGGTCGGCCCGGTCACGCAGGCGCTCGGCGGCCTGTTCGGCGGAGTGACCACGCTGCTGATCATCGTGATCCTCGGCATCTATTTCGTGCTCGAGCCCGATCTCTACCAGCGCGGCCTCGCGTGGATGCTGCCAACCGGCAGCCGCGACTATTTCCACGGCACCTCGCACCGCATGGGCCGCACGCTGCGCATGTTGCTGGCGGGGCGCATGCTCGGCATGGTGATCGAAGGCGTGGCCACGTGGATCGCGCTGGCGGTCTATGGCGTGCCGATGGCGGCGCTGCTCGGGCTGCTCACCGGCCTGCTCGTGTTCCTGCCCAATATCGGCGCGCCGATTTCGGGCCTGTTGATGATCCTCGTCGGCTTCTCGGGCGGCACGGCGATGGGCGTCTACTGCATCATTGTCTATGTCGTGGTGCAGACGGTGGACGGCAACGTGATCGTGCCGATGGTGGCCAAGCGCACTGCCGATCTCGCCCCCGCGCTGGTGCTGGGCGCGCAGCTGATTTTCGGCGTGCTGTTCGGCATCCTCGGCCTCGCGCTTGCCGATCCGCTGGTGGTCATGCTCAAGATCGCGCTCGAACGGCAGGCCGAGCACAACACCCGCCCCGAAGACACGGACTGAGCCCGGCCCATGGCGCGCAAGTTCCTCTATTTCGTCGCGCTGCTCATCGTCATGGTGATCGCGGCGCTGCTCGCCTTGCGTATCTGGTCGGCCGAGCTGACCCGGTTTGCCTTCGTCCCGCGCGTGCCGTTCGAGGCGCTGCAACCGCTGCCGGCCAATGCCTACGCCGATCCCGCCATGTGGGTCTCGCGCCCCGGCAAGGCGGGCGATCCGGCGCAATATCTGCCAGACGGCGCAGTCCCCGCACCCAAGGGCCGCGCCTATGTGTTCTTCCTCCACCCCACCAGCTACCTCGCGCGCGATCACTGGAACGGCCCGATTGCGGACCCGGACACGCGCCACCGCACCGATCTGTTCATGCGCGGCATGGCGAGCGCCTTCAACGGCGCGGCGGCGCTCTATGCGCCCTATTACCGCCAAGCCGCGTTCGGCAGCTTTCTGGTGAACCGGCCCGAAACGCTGCGGGCCCGCGCCGTGGCCTATGGCGATGTGCGGCAGGCGTTCGCGGCGTTTGTCGCCAGCGTGCCCGCCGATGCGCCGATCGTGCTGGCGGGCCATAGCCAGGGCGCGCTGCACCTGCTCCATCTGCTGAAAGACGATATCAAGGGCACGCCGCTCGCAGGACGGATCGTGGCGGCCTATATTCTGGGCTGGCCCGTATCCCCGGCGCACGACCTGCCCGCCGCCGGGCTCCCAGCCTGCACCGCGCCCGATCAGACCGGCTGCGCGCTGAGCTGGATGAGCTTTGCCGAACCGGCCGACGTCTCGTCGATACGCGATGCCTTTCGCGCCGAGCCGGGCCTCGATGGCAAGGCCAAGGGCACTGCGCCGCCGCTCTGCACCAATCCGCTGACCGGCGGGGCCGCCCCCAATGCGCCCGGCACCGCCAATCTCGGCACGCTGGTGCCCGCGCGGGAACTGCTCAGCGGGCAGCTGACGAAGCTCGGCATCCCGGCCCGCTGCGATCCCCAATCCGGGTTTCTGCTGATCGGCGATCCGCCCGATCTCGGCCCCTATGTGCTGCCCGGCAACAACTACCACGTCTACGATGTGCCGCTGTTCTGGGCCAACGTGCGCGCCGATGTCGCGCGGCGTGAGGCGGCGTGGCTGGCGCAGCACCGACCGGCCAAATGATCACCACCAGTTCGCTGGAGCTGCGCGATGCCCTGCCCGATGGCGGCGGGTTGATGGGGCTCGATCCCGGCACCAAGACCATCGGCGTCGCGCTGTGCGATCCGGACTGGCGCTTTGCCACCGCAGGCAAAACCATCCAGCGCCGCAAGTTCGCGGCAGACAAGGCGCAGCTTGTGGCGCAGATCGCCGAGCGCGGGGTGAAAGCGCTCGTCATCGGTCTGCCGCTGCACATGGACGGCAGCGAAAGCCCGCGCAGCCAGGCCGCGCGGGCGATGGCGCGCAACCTTGTCGATCTCGATCTGCCGATCCTGCTGTGGGACGAGCGCTGGACCACGCAAGCCGCCGAACGCGCGATGATCGAGCAGGATTTCAGCCGCGCCCGCCGCAAGGAACGGATCGATTCGCACGCCGCCGCGCTGATCCTGCAAGGCGCGATTGATGCGATGGTAGGCAGCGCGTTCTGAACCTGCGTCATAATTGATGGTTGTCAGCCCTGCCGCGCCCCGGCAGGACGGTGCGATGAACGAGCCCAGCGCACCCCGCAAACCGCCTTTCACGCTGCCCGATGGCATGACCTTTGATCCGGAAAACGGCGCGCGCGCGTTCGTCCGCCACGGCCACACCGGCTTTCTCGGCATGCAATACCGCGATCACGGCGCGGACTGGATGGAGCTGGCGATGCCGTGGCGTGAGGATCTGGTGGGGGTCGAGGAGACCGGCGTTCTCGCCTCCGGCCCGATCATCAGCCTGCTCGACAACGCCACCTCGATGTCGGTGTGGACGCGGCAGGGCATTTTCAGCCCGCAAGTCACGCTCGATCTGCGGATCGACTATGTGCGCGCCGCCACCCCGGGCAAGACGATCATCGCGCGCGCCGAATGCTATCAGGTGCGCCGCAGCATGGCATTTGTGCGCGGCGTGGCCCACGATGGCGATGCGAACGATCCGGTGGCGCACACGGCGGGCATCTTCATGCTGGTCGGCGGACAGGAATGGTCACGCCCATGAGCGAATACACACTGCCGCCCTATGCCCGCGCGATGGGC
>CAIKKO010000224.1 GCA_903828025.1 uncultured Sphingomonadales bacterium | reverse complement strand
GCTTTCCATCGATTTCTGGATCGCTTCACCGAACTGGGTGTCTTCCTGAATGATCGGGCTCATCTCGCGCCCGCCCTTCCCGTCGGGCACAGTCCAGAGATCCGGCACCGGGCCATCGCCCCAGTCGAGCGCCATGGTGATCAGTTCGAGCCGGGTGGTACCCAGCGACGTCGGCCAGAAGATCAGCGGCGGAATGAAGAAGTTCGACAGCGGCGAGACCCAGTTGGGGAACATCGTATAGCTTTGCGTGGTGGTCCGCCCCAGTTCGCCCACCGTCTCGACCGACTGCCACTCCGGCGGATTGTCGATCGCGCGCACATGCGCGCGGTTGGTATTTTTTGGCGGCGGCGCGATCATCCGCGCGTGGCCGCCGGGGAACATCGTGTTCACATTGCGCTTGTGATCGACCAGCGGTGCCACGGTCTCGGCATGGATGAACGGCACATGGTAGACCTCCATGTTCGCCTCCATCGCCACTTTCCAGTTGCACTGGAGATCGAAGGACTGGCGCGCGGCGAGCCGGACTTTGTCGAACGCGAACTCCTCCCACTCGTCCCACAGCGGCCCCATCCACGCCCGCAGGCTTACCGCGTTGTCGTCGAGGTTCACGAAAATCAGCTTGCCATACATCTCGCAGCGCACGCCGATCAGGCTGCGGCAGCTCTTGTCGAGACTCGTGAAATCCTGCGCCTCGGGCACGCCGACCAGTTCGCCGTCGGTCTTGTAGGTCCAGTTGTGATAGCCGCACATCAGGCGCGGACTGCGGCCGCTCTGCTCGGTAACGACCGGCGCGCCGCGGTGGCGGCAGGTGTTGTAGAACGCGCGCACCACCCCATCCATGCCGTGGACGATGATCAGCGGCTGGCCGGCATTGTCCCATTTCATGAAGCAGCCGGGTTCGGGCACTTCATCAAGGTGCGCGGCAAACAGCCAGCTCTTCTTCCAGATGTGCTGCTGTTCGAGGTCGTAATACTCCTGGCTGGTGTAGCGCCCGGCGGGCAGGTCCGGCAGGTGGGGAAAACCCTCGGGCGGAGCGGTCCGCGCCGCTTCCCATTCCATCAGCCGCTTGATCGTATCGACCGTGTTCTGATCCAGCATGTGCCTGTCCTCCGTTCGGCTGGCCGCTCTTAAGCCTGCCCGCGCTTAGGCGTTGCCCGCGATCACCGATTTTGCGTCATCCACGCGGATCGCCGCACCGTTGATGAACTTGCTCTCGTCCGAGGCGAGGAACAGCACGGTGTAGGCAATGTCGTCCGGCTCACCGAGCTTGGCGAGCGGGCCCGATTGCGCCGCATCAGGCCCGCGCAACAGTGCGGCCTGCCGCCCCACTTCGATTACCATCGGGGTCAAAATCCCCGCCGGGTGCACGCTGTTGCAGCGGATGCCATAGCCTTGCTGCGCGCAGTGCACCGCCACCGCGCGAGTCAGCGCCTCGACCGCGCCCTTGGCGGCGCAATAGGCGGCCACCGCGCTCTCACCCTGCACCGAGGCGATCGAGGCCATGTTGACGATCGAGCCGCCGCCAGAACCGCCATTGTTGTCCTTCATCACCCGCACCGCATGCTGGCAGCCGAAGAATGTGGCATCCGCGCTGACCGCCATGATGAAGCGGTAGTCCGCCTCGGTTTGCGTCTCGATATCGCCGAGCGTGACCACCCCGGCATTGTTGACCAGAATATCGAGCCGCCCGTGCCGCGCCACCACATCATCGACTAGCGCGGCCCATTCGGCATTCTGCCGCACATCGTGGTAGCGGAATTCGGCCCGCTCGCCGAGTTCGGCGGCGACCCGCTCGCCGTTTTCGCGGTCCACATCGGTGAGGATCACCCGCGCGCCCTCGCGCACGAACATGCGCGCATCGGCCTCGCCCAGCCCTTTGGCCGCGCCGGTGATGATGGCGATCTTGCCCGCCAGACGTCCGCTCAGTTCGGCCATTTCGGGGTTCCTCTCATTTATGCCAAGTTCCCACCAATTCGCCCCAGATGCTAGACAAGTCATCCTAGCAAAATGGAGGGGTGCCCATGGCGGACGCGATTGAAGAGCTCTGGGCGCGCGAGCAGATCCGCGATGTGCTGCACCGCTATTGCAAGGGAATCGACCGGCGCGACTGGGCTTTGGTGCGTTCGTGCTTCGCCGATGACCATGTGCACCGCCATGCCGCATTCGTCGGTTCGGCGGACGCATTTATCGGTTTTGCCAGTGCCGTGCTCGGCACGATCCCGGCCACGCACCACAGCATCAGCAATGTGCACTTCACGTTCGCTGATGATGGGCTGAGCGTGGAGACCGATGCCAATTTCGTCGCCTACCACCTGATCGAGGCCGGTCATACCGAGGGCACGCCAGTGCCGACGGGCGGCAAGGCGACCGACTGGATCGTCGCGGGCCGTTATTGCGACCGCCTCGAAAAGCGGGATGGCCAATGGCTCATCGTGCAGCGGCAGGCGCACCACGATTGGGAACGGGTCGATCCGGCGAACATTTAGGCTCCCGCAAAGCCCTCTCCCCTTCAGGGGAGAGGGTTGGGAGAGGGGAATAGGGAGAAAACGCCTGCGACTGAACGGAAAAACGGCCCTGATCACCGGCGGCTCATCGGGCCTCGGCGCGGCCATGGCGGCGCGCTTCGTGGCGGAAGGCGCCGCTGTCGTCATCGCGGATATCGACGACGCGGGCGGTGAAGCGCTCGCCGCCGAACTCGGCGCCAAGGCCCGCTACATCCACCTCGACGTTACGCAGGAGGCCGATTGGGCCAGCGCGATGGACGGCATCGCCGCGCTCGATTGCGTGATCAACAACGCCGGGATCACCACGGCGGGCAACATCGAGCAAGTCACGCTCGAACAATTCCGCCATGAGTTCGAGATCGACGTGGTCGGCGTGTTCCTCGGCTGCAAGTATGCGGTTGCCAAGATGAAAGGCCCAGAGAACGAGGGGCGCGGCGGCTCCATCATCAACATGTCCTCGCTCGCCGGGATCAAGGCGACCGCCGATCTGGTGGCCTACAACGGCGCGAAGGCCGCCGTCGCCATCATGACCAAATCCATCGCCGCGCACTGCGGCAAGAGCGGCTACGGCATCCGCTGCAACTCGATCCACCCCGGCGTGATCCGCACTCCGATCCTCGACAAAGTGCTGGCGCAAGTGCCCAATCCGGATGAAGTCTATGCCGGCTGGGTCGCGGTCCACCCCATCGGCCGCATCGGCACGCCGGAGGAAATCGCCGCCATCGCGGTCTATCTCGCCTCGGACGAATCCACCTTCACCACCGGCGCAGAATTCCGCATCGACGGCGGCAGCTCGATATGAACCGCATTGCGTTCGCCTCGGGCATCGCGCCCGAGAGCGGGCCGGTCGAGACGATCCGCGCCGCAGCGTTCGGCGGCTTCGATGCCGTCGGCCTGTGGGTCGAGCCCGAACACTGGACGGACGCGACCACGCGCGAAGCCCGCGCGCGCTGGCGGACACCGGGCTGGAACTGCTCGATGTCGAAGTCATCTGGATCAAGCCGGGCGAAAGTCTGGCGCTGCACAAG
The DNA here is from genome assembly GCA_903828025.1 of uncultured Sphingomonadales bacterium. GTDB lineage: Bacteria > Pseudomonadota > Alphaproteobacteria > Sphingomonadales > Sphingomonadaceae > Novosphingobium. The sequence goes on along the minus strand of CAIKKO010000224.1, from coordinate 3,209 downwards.
CGGGTGATCGACATCGGCGCGGCGCTGGGCGCGAAGAACGTGCTGTGCGTCTCGTCCGATCCCGACATGGGCGCAACCGCCGCGCAGCTGGCGGCGCTGTGCGCGCATGCCGAAGGCTCCGGCCTGCGCGTGGCGCTGGAGTTCGGCATTTTCACCGAAGTGAAGAACCTCGCCATGGCGATGGCCGTGCTCGACGCCGTCGCGCACCCTTTGCGCGCGCTGCTGATCGACCCGATCCACGTCGACCGCTCGCTCAGCCCCATCGCCGATATCGCGCGTGTTCCGCCCGAACTGCTCCCTTACGCCCAGTTCTGCGACGCCCCCGCCGCGCGCCCGGACCCTGCCGATTTCGGCGCAATCATCACCGATGCCATCGACTTGCGCGAACAATGCGGCGCAGGCGGTCTGCCGCTGGGCGCGCTCTACAAGGCGCTGCCGCCGGGCATCCCGCTGAGCATCGAGCTGCGCTCCAAGGCCCTGCGCGATGCCTACCCGGATGCGGGCGAGCGGGCGAAAGCGGTGGCGGACGCTACGCGGCGGTGGCTGGCGGAGAGGGTTAGAGAGGCTCCTGAAACCTGACCCAATTATCCGTTGGCTCGCGCATTTGGACCTGAATGTTTGCGCATGTTATCCGCGCAGCGATTCGCACTCGTCTGATGATCCTTGACATTTCAAGGTTTAGGCAGCATATATCGGTCCGCAGTTCGGCCCTACATTCTCCGTCGTTCTGCGACCTACGAGGGGTCCCTGAGGGGGCCCCTTACTACTTTATAGCCCATTATATGACTTATAGTGCTGTTTTTGTAGATGCTGGTTATCTCTTTGCACAAGGGTCAGTGGCCCTAACTGGTGCGAAACGCAATCGCTCCGAGCTGCGGCATCAATGATGCAGCAGTGGTTGCGGCCCTTCAGACGTTGGTGCATGAGAAGAGCGAGGGTGCTCGTCTACTTCGAATTTATTGGTACGACGCTCCCTTGCATAGGGGTATAAGCGCTCAACAAAGTAGCCTCGCTGCTTTGGACCGCATCAAGCTGCGCCTTGGCATCCTGAATGGATTAGGTGAGCAAAAAGGCGTCGATTCGCTCATTGTCACTGACCTCATTGAGCTGGCGCGTAACCGCTCCATTACTGATGCTCTCCTTGTCTCTGGTAACGAAGATGTCCGTATCGGCGCGCAAATCGCTCAAAACTATGGCGTCAGCATACACCTTCTTGGCATACACCCAGCGCGAGGTTCGCAGTCGCCACTTTTGAGGCAAGAAGCTGATACCACTACCGAGTGGGATGCCGCCGTGGTCGGGACTTTCTTGTCAACAACTGCGGCCCCCACCGACGCTGCCATACCTCTTTCATCTACCACCGCGCCCGCTGAGCAGGCTAGTCAAACTGATATACAACCGATTGTCCAGCCAGTCATTGTGACGCTGCTGTCAGGACTGACGACTGACGACCTCAATAACCTCCGGAACTTCTGGAATTCCCGGCAAGGTTTGCCGCCAGAACTGGATCGGCCAATGCTTGCACGCTGTCGCGATGGTTTGGGCCGTGACCTTTCGCAGGGTGAGAAGCGATCAGCGCGCACCCAATTCATTGCAGCCATCAAAGCGTTGCCTGCATACATCGCCGGCGGTGGTTAACTGTCCTCACGCCTACCTAGTAAAGCCATCACCCCGCCGAAGGCCGGTGCGCGGTATCGGACCAGTCCTGCCGCGCGACCCATTGCGCCAGCGTTTCCAGTTCGATCCCCGGCAGGCGCTCCATCATCGCCTCCACGTTCACCTCGAAGGGCTTGGTGGGCGCGTTGTTGTTGTAGTCGTAGAACGCGGCAATCGCTGCCGAATAGGGCTTGCGCATTTCCTCGGCCATCGAATCGCCCAGCGCGGCTACAAGCAGGTCGCCGAACTCTTCCGGGGTGCAGGGATCGTACTTGATCGTGTGGCCGAAGTGGTCCGAGAGGATCTGCGCGACTTGCGGCGGCAGCAGCCGCTCCGGCCCGCCGATGTTCATCCACGCGCCTTCCAGATCGGGGCGTTCCAGCGCGTGGACCATGATCTTGCCCACGTCATCGAGGCTGATCCAGTTCGCGCCCAAAGTCGGCTTGTGCGGATAGACGTAGCGGCTTTCGTGGACGATGAACGGCCGTGCCCAATTGGTCAGCAAGTTGTCCATGAACAGCACCGAGCCGAACACCGTGGCCGGAACCCCTGAGCGGAACAGCGCGTTGATGCCCGCCGTGTTGCCGGCATACGTGAAAGCCTCGCCCGGCTTGTCCGGAATCCAGCTTGAGGTATTCCACACGAAGCGCTTGGCATCGACTTCCTTGGCCGCCTCGCCGATCCAGCCGGCCAGTTCGGCACGCGAATCGCGCAGTTGCAGCGGGTGGTTGTAGAACACCGCGTCCGAGCCTTCGAGCGCCTTCACATACGTCGCGCGGTCGTAGAGATCGATCACCCGCGTTTCGATATCGGCGTTGGTCGGCCCGAGATCGGGCTTCTCGTTGCGCGACAGCGCACGGACCGAATGGCCCGCTGCCACCAATTGCCGGATCTGCGCCAGGCCCTGCCGGCCGGTTGCGCCCACGACGGATACCAAAGCCATTTTGCATCTCTCCTTGCATAAGAGCTGCCCGGCTCTGCGGCACGGTGCAGCCGTTGTAGTTGGGCTAGCTGCGGATCGCGCTGGCCCCGTCGACATTCAGATCGGTGCCGCTGGTGAAGCTCGAGTCCTCGCAGCTTAGGAACAGAATCGCCTTGGCCACTTCCTCTGGCTCGCCGACCCGGCCCATAGGGTGCGCCGCGGCCATGACGGTCTCAATCTCTTCGGGTGCTGCGCCGCCGGCATTGAGATAGCGGTTATACATCGGCGTGCGGATTGCGCCGGGATGAACGGTGTTGGCACGGATATTGAGGCCGCGCTCGGCCAGGTCGAGCGCGACAGATTTCGTCAAGTGCATGACCCCGGCCTTGGAGGCACAATAAGCGGCCATGCCGCCTGCCGCACGGTGCGCCAGCATCGAGCCGATATTCACGATGGTCGCCGCTTCACCCGAGGCTGCAAGCGCCGGGATGGCCGCGCGGCAGCCATAGAACGTACCGGTGAGGTTGATCGCGATGTGGCGGTTCCAGCTGTCGAGATCGACATCGACTGTGTTTCCAGGCTCTGAAATGCCTGCGATATTGCACAAGGTAGTGAGCTTGCCGAAGCGCGC
>CAIKKO010000223.1 GCA_903828025.1 uncultured Sphingomonadales bacterium | reverse complement strand
GTCCAGTTCCTCGATGGAGCCGCCCATATCGCGCAGCACGCCAAACAGCGCGGCGCGGGTGGGATTGAGCCCGACGTTTTCGATCAAAAGGTCCGAGCCCGGCACCAGCAGCGCGGCCACCACGAAGAACGCAGCGGAGGAGGGGTCGCCCGGCACCGTGATGGTCTGGGGCTTGAGTTCCGCCTCGCCGGTCAGGTGGATCGTGCGCGTGCCGTCCGTTGCGATCTCGACGCTCAAGTCAGCGCCGAAGCCGCGCAGCATGCGTTCGGAGTGGTCGCGCGTCGGCACTGGCTCGATTACGGTGGTGATCCCCGGGGTGTTGAGCCCCGCCAGCAGCACCGCGCTTTTGACTTGCGCTGAGGCGACGGGCAGGCGGTAGGCGATCGGCACCGCAGGCGCGATCCCGCGCAAGGTGAGCGGCAGGCGGCCTCCGGGGCTCGCCGTGAAATCCGCGCCCATTTGCGAGAGCGGCTCAATCACCCGGCCCATCGGGCGCTTCGACAGGCTGGCATCGCCGATGAACGTGGCGGTGACGGGGTGGCTGGCGACAAGACCCATGAGCAGGCGGGTGGATGTGCCCGAATTGCCCATATCGAGCGCCACGCGCGGTTGCAGTAGCCCGCCCACGCCCACGCCGTCGATCACCCATTCGCCGCTTTCCAGCCGGTCGATGGTCGCGCCCATCGCGCGCATCGCGGCGGCGGTGGACATCACGTCCTCACCCTCAAGCAGCCCGGTGACGCGCGTGCGGCCCACCGCGAGCGCGCCCAGCATGATCGAACGGTGGCTGATCGACTTGTCGCCCGGCACCCGGATCCGGCCGGTGAGCGGCCCGGCAGCGCGGAAGCGGCGGGGGCGCGGGGCGGAAGAATCGGCAGAATGCACGGGCACGGTCTTTCTCGAAGGGCGGGGGGCCTAAAACCCGCGGGCTTTTGACAGCGCCCCGCGCCTATGGCAAGGCGCGCGCCGCGCTTGATTCCCGGCTGCAGAGCACCCATCAAGCAAAACGTATCTGGCGCCCCAAGCATTTTGCAGCGGGCGCGAACCTGAGGAATATCCATGGTCAAGCCTGAATGGGGCGCAAAGCACGGCTGCCCGAAGTGCGGCACCCGCTTCTACGACATGGGCAAGGACGATCCCGTCACTTGCGTCGAGTGCAAGTATACCTGGACGCCCGAGCCGGTGCTCAAGTCCAAGCAGCCGATCCCCTATGAGGAAATCCAGAAGGAGAAGGTCGAGGCCGTGCCCGACGTCGATCTGGCCGATGAGGATCTGGATATCGACGAGGACACCGATTCGCCGGACAACGATGTGGACCTTGGCGGCGACGACGATCTCGGCGTGCCGGGCCACGACGACGGCGACGAAGAGGGCTGATTCCTGCTGCCGGAGCACGGGGCCGCATGGTTCCTGGCTCCGGCGCTGATTTCCCGCTGGCAGCAAAAAATGCTATTGCCAGCATGGCGGGCCTCGCATAAAGGCCCGGCTCCCGGCGGTACGCTGCTGGTTTGGACGCCTCCAGCGGCGTTCGATGCGAAGATTGTGGGGCCTTAGCTCAGCTGGGAGAGCGCCTGCATGGCATGCAGGAGGTCAGCGGTTCGATCCCGCTAGGCTCCACCACTTCGCCCGTTTCTCCTCCCTCGGTGCCCGTTTCAGCGCGCTTAGCGCAAATTGCGTAGCCATCATGCTTGCCCTGTGCGCGATTGACGCACATCACACCCCCGCCTAGATTCTGGCGCTAAAGGGTTCATCGCCGATACAATCACCTCACAGTAATTGGCATCGCTAGATTATGGGGCAATCTCACAGGGCCGGGGCACGACAACGCCCGCCGCGCCGCAAGAGCCAAGGATCCGGGTGTGATGAACGCGTTTCGATTGTTTTCCCGCCGCCGCCTGCATGCGGCGATCGGTCTGGTGGCCGGGAGCTGCCTGATCACGACCAGCGCCAGCGCGCAGTTCGGCGGATTCAGCCTCCCGTCGTTCCCAACCGGCTCCAGTAGCTCGAGCAGCTCATCCAAAACTTCCGATGGCTGCCCCAAGGGCAAGAGCAGGAGCGAGGGTTCCTCTGTGCTCGGCGGGCTAATCGGGCAAGGGCTGGGCCGCGCTGCCAGTTCCGCCGGGGTTTCAAGCTATTTCCCGATTTCCGATGTGGCCGGCACGCTGACCAACGCCATCGCCTGCAAACTCGATCCCGCCGAGCAGAAGCAG
>CAIKKO010000222.1 GCA_903828025.1 uncultured Sphingomonadales bacterium | reverse complement strand
GCCTGATTGTGCTCGCGCTGATGTTCTGGCCCCGCTTCGCCCCCGTTGAAGCCGCCCCGCTCGTCGCGCTCGACGAAGCGGCACAGGCCGAGTTTCGCGCGCAGTCGCTACAACCCTTCGCTGCCGGTGCGACGCAAGGTCGCCACTTCGCAGCAGGCGAGGCCGTGATCCGCATGGCCGCCGCGCCCGAACGACCCGAAATCCAACTCTCGGCGACCCTTGGCGAGAACGACAGCCTGCCGCGCATGCTGCAGCGGGCCGGGGTCGGCACCGGTGATGCCGGTCAGGTTGCGGCAATGGTGGCAAGCGCCGTTCCCCTGGCCGAGATTCCGCCGGGAACGCGCTTTGCGATCACGCTCGGCGCGCGCATCAGCCCATCGGATCCGCGCCCGCTGACAGCCATCACGTTTCGCCCCCGGTTCGATCTCGCACTGGCCATTGCCCGACAGGGTGGGGGCCTGACGCTCTCGCGCAAACCGATCGTAGTCGATCTGATCCCGATGAGGCTGCGTGGGGTCATTGGCGCCAGCCTATATCGCTCAGCACGGGCGGCTGGGGCTCCACCGAGCGCGGTGCAGGACTATCTCCGCGCCATTGATCACGCGCTGCCATTCGATGACATTGCGCCGACCGACGAATTCGATCTCGTAGTTTCCTACAAGCACGCCGCAGATGGCGAGGGGCAGGCGGGCGAGCTGCTCTATGCAGGGGTGCTGCGGGGCGGACAGCCGCGCGCACAACTGCTGCGCTGGGGCGGCGACGGCACATTCACGTCGCTTGCGGATTTGACTGGCGCGGGCCAGAGCGAGAGCGGTCTGTTCGGAGCCCCGGTCGCCGGGCATATCACTTCGGGCTACGGCATGCGGCGCCATCCCATTCTGGGTTATGTGCGCATGCACGCGGGCGTCGATTTCGCCGCCGCATGGGGATCACCGATCTATGCGGTCACCGATGGCCGCGTGGAATATGCCGGCTGGCACGGCGGGCACGGCAACTATGTAAAGCTTGACCATGGCGGCGGCATTGCCACCGGCTATGGCCACATGAGCCGGATCGCGGTGGCACCCGGGATGGCGGTGCGGCGCGGGCAGATCATTGGCTATGTCGGGTCTACCGGCCTTTCGACCGGCGCGCATCTACACTACGAGGTCTATCGCGGCGGTCAGACGGTTGATCCGATGTCGGTGCGCATGGTCCAGCGCCAGCAGACTGTCGATCCCAAGCAAGCGGCAGCGTTTAAAGCGCGGCTGCAGGCGCTGCTTTCGGTCAAGCCGGGCGTGCTGGTGGGCGCCGCGCGATAGTCAACGCAATCTGGCCCGGTTGCCCAAGTGCCGCTCTGCGCCTAGAACCGCAGTCATGTCTGCCAGCTATCCCAACCTCCGCCTTCGCCGCACCCGCGCCACCGCGTGGAGCCGCGCCCTGCACCGTGAGGTGCTCGTCACGCCCGCCGACCTGATCTGGCCGTTGTTTGTCACCGAGGGTCACGGCGTCGAAGACCTGATCGGCTCGCTTCCCGGGGTCTCGCGCTGGTCGGTCGATCTGGTGGCCGAACGCGCGCGTGAGGCGGCAGCGGCGGGCATCCCTTGCATTGCGCTGTTTCCCAACACGCAGCCCGAGCGGCGTAGCGAAAACGGCGAAGAGGCGCTGAATCCTGACAACCTGATGTGCCGCGCGATCAAGGCGATCAAGGACGCCTGCGGCGAGTCGCTTGGCGTGCTCACCGATGTGGCGCTCGATCCCTATACCAGCCACGGGCAGGACGGGTTGATTGACGACGAGGGCTATGTCCTCAACGACGCGACTGTGGAAGCGCTGGTGGGCCAGAGCCTCAACCAGGCGGCGGCCGGGGCCGACATCATCGCACCGTCCGACATGATGGACGGACGCATCGGCGCGATCCGTGTGGCGCTGGAGGATGCGGGGCATATCAATGTCCAGATCATGTCCTACGCCGCCAAATATGCCTCGGCGTTTTATGGGCCGTTCCGCGATGCGGTGGGTTCGCGCGGGCTGCTCAAGGGCAACAAGAAGACCTACCAGATGGACCCGGGCAATGCCGAGGAAGCGCTCCGCGAGGTCGAGCTCGATCTCGCCGAAGGCGCTGACAGCGTGATGGTCAAGCCCGGCCTGCCCTATCTCGATATCGCGCTACGCGTGAAAGAGGCGTTTCAGGTGCCCGTGTTCGCCTATCAGGTGAGCGGCGAATACGCGATGATCGAAGCTGCCGTCGCGGCTGGCGCTGGCGACCGCGATGCGCTGGTGCTGGAAACCTTGCTGGCGTTCAAGCGGGCAGGCTGCTCGGGCGTGCTGACCTACCATGCGCTCCATGCGGCGCGCCTGATGGGCGCATGATCGAGACAGCGCGGCTGATCCTGCGTCCGTGGCGCGATGCGGATCGCGAACCGTTTTGGGCCATGACCTGCGATCCAAGGGTCATGGAATATCTGCCGAAACTGACCCGTGCGGACAGCGATGCTGCAGTCGACCGGATGATGGCGCTGCAGGACGCACACGGTCATGTGTTCTGGGCGCTCGAACGCAAGGCTGAACGCGATTTCATCGGCTTCTGCGGGATACTTCCGCCGCGCTTCCCTATCTTCGAGCACGAGATCGGTTGGCGGCTGGCGCATCACGCCTGGGGGCAGGGCTATGCGCGCGAGGCGGCTGAGGCTTCGCTGGCGTGGGCCTGGGCAAACCTTTCAGTGCCTGCGATCATGGCCATCACCAATCTCGCCAACACGCGCAGTTGGGGGCTGATGGAGCGGCTCGGCATGATTCGGTGCCCGAACGAAGACTTCGATCATCCTGAAGTGCCCGAGGGTGATCCGCTGCGCCCGCATATTCTCTACCGCATCCAGCGGCCACAACCAGCGATCACCTGAAGGGACTTCCATGCGTCACGACGTCACCATCGCTGCGATCCACGGCAAAGTCCCGCGCATTCATCCCAGCGCGTTCATTGCGCCGGGGTGCCGGATCATCGGTGATGTCGAAATCGGGCCAGAGGCTTCGGTCTGGTACAATTGCGTGATCCGGGGCGACGTGAACCGCATCGTGATCGGCGCGCGCACCAATATTCAGGACGGGACAGTGATCCACTGCGACAGCCCGGACCCCCGGCATCCGCAAGGTTTCCCTACGCTGATCGGCGAGGACGTGCTCGTCGGCCATATGGTCATGCTCCATGGCTGCACGATCCATGATCGCGGCTTTGTCGGTCTGTCTGCCACGGTCATGAACGGCTGCGTGATCGAAAGCGATGGCATGCTCGCGGCGGGTGCGCTGCTCACGCCGGGCAAGCGCATTGCCACCGGCCAGCTCTGGGGTGGCCGCCCGGCTGCCTATATGCGCGATCTGACCGAAGCCGCGATTGCCGATATGCAGCTCGGCGTGGCGCACTATGTTGCCAATGCGCGGGCGCACAGCGAGGCGCTTTCTGCCGATGGCTCGGCCGAAAGCTGAATACCCGCCTGCCGCAGCCTTGCGTGCGCTGTCTGATGGTGAGGGGCGGCTGGCGGTGCGCGTGACACCGGGCGCGCGCACCGAGGGGATCGAGATCGCAGACGGGCGCGTGCAAGTGAAAGTGCGGACCAAGCCGGAGGACGGCAAGGCGACGGCTGCTGTGGCGGCTATGCTCGCGGTCGCGCTCGGTGTCCCGCCGTCGCAGATCGCCTTGTTGCGCGGCGCGACTTCACGCGAGAAACTGTTCAGGATTCCGCCGGAAGCCTGAGCGCGACCAACACCATGGCTGCCGCCCAGCCACCGGCGATCCACAGGCAGCCCAGTGGTAGCCGGTTCTGAAGGAATGCACCCAGCACTGCACCGCACAGCAAGCCGCCCCACAATGCGCCCCAGGTCGTCCAGCCGGGCTCGGCCTTTCCGGTAAGCCATAGCGCGAACCCCTGCCCCAGACGGACCAGCGCCCCGGTCATATACGTCAGCCCCACAGTCACCTCACCGCCGCGCTGGAAGGTGTTGTTGATAGCCCCCATGGCCAGCACGAGCGCCAGCAGCATGGGGCGCTCGGCCCCTGCGGCCCGCGCGCCTGCCCCGGCCATCAGCAGCATGGCAACCAGCGTCAGCACAGCCGGTTTGCGGAGTCGCCCCGCCCGCAAGGCCGTCAGCGCGCCGGCGGTAACGCCGCCCAGAAAGCCGATGATCAGAAGCGCGGGAAGCAGGGCCCGGGCCGGATCGGTGCCAAGCGCAACGCCCAGCCGCGTGGTGTTGCCCGACATGAACGAGACGAAGTAGCCGTTCGCCGAAAGAAACCCGACGGCATCGACAAAGCCCGCCAGCGCGGACAGGGCAATGGCAAACTGGCGGCGGGGGCGGTCGTAGCGCAGCATCGCCTGCAGCTTACGCGCTTGCGGCGCGCAGGCAAATCAGCCTTTGGCCATGCCCAGTGCCATCTGGCTGAGCGTGTCGGCAAGCGCTGCGGCTATGTCGAGATCGGCGGGTGCCGCGTCGGCGATCGCCCGGCGCATTGCCTCCGCCCATTGGCGGGCCGTTTCCCGATCAATGGCCAACGGTGCGTGCATGCTCATCATGCATTTGCCCGGATTTGCTTCCCACCAATCGCGCGGGCCGCCGCTCCAGCCAGCCAGAAACGAAGGCAGCGAGGCGCGCATCGGCGCAAGATCGGCCGCATGCATCGCGCGCAGCGCGGCATAGGCCGGGTCATCGTCCATCAGATCGTAGAACCGGTCGGTGATCCGGCGCAGCGCGGCGATGCCGCCGATGCGGTCGAAGGGGCTAATAGCGGTGGTTTCAGCTTGTGTGGCCAAGGCCCTCGAACTCCGGAAAGGATTTGCATCAGTTCACGGGCTGACACCGCCGGGGGCAAGGCGCATTGATCCAGATCAAGTCTCCATCGCGCGCAAGGGAGCGATCCTCGCGTCCGCCGGGCCGAGGCGGATGGCCATAGGCTCTGGTTTGATCCACGTGAAACATCCGGTCATAGAGGCTAGTATGGTGCGGATCGTGACGGGCCGCTGGAGCCTGAAAAAGGGGCGGAAGCCCGTCGGCCCCGCCCCGTATTTTCATGCACCGCAGCTGTCGATAGCATCAAGCCTCGTCGGCATTCGGCTCCTCTGCCGTGGCCGAACCGCCCTTGCCCTTGCGGGCCTTCTTCTTGACCAGTTTCGGTGCCGCCGGGGTCAGTTCGAAGGAGAGCGCGGCGTCCTTGCCTTCTTCTTCCTTGAGGCTGACATGGACCTCGCCGCCATTGGCGAGCTTGCCGAACAACAGTTCCTCGGCCAGCGGCTTCTTGACCTTCTCCTGGATGACGCGGCCCATCGGGCGCGCGCCATAGAGCCGGTCATAGCCCTGCTTGGCGAGCCAGGCGCGTGCATCGCTGTCGAACTGGATGTGCACGTTCTGGTCGGCCAGCTGGAGTTCGAGCTGGAGAATGAACTTGTCGACCACGCGGCTGACAACCTCGGGCGGCAGGTAGGCAAACGGCACGATGGCATCGATCCGGTTGCGGAACTCCGGGCTGAACATCTTCTTCACCGCCTCGTCGCCCGCATCCGCCTTGGATACGTCGCCGAAGCCGATGCCGTTGCGGGCCATGTCCGATGCGCCGGCATTGGTGGTCATCACCAGCACGACATTGCGGAAATCGACCGTCTTGCCGTGGTGATCGGTGAGCCGGCCGTTGTCCATCACCTGCAGCAGGATGTTGAACAGATCGGGGTGCGCCTTCTCGATCTCGTCAAGCAGCAACACGCAATGCGGCTGCTGGTCGATGGCATCGGTGAGCAGCCCGCCCTGATCGAACCCGACATAGCCCGGGGGGGCGCCGATCAGGCGTGAGACGGTGTGGCGCTCCATATACTCGGACATGTCGAAACGGATCAGTTCCAT
>CAIKKO010000221.1 GCA_903828025.1 uncultured Sphingomonadales bacterium | reverse complement strand
GCCTTGTAGAAGCCGATGGACGGCGCGTTCCAATCGAGCACCGACCATTCGAGCCGCGCACAGCCCCGCTCCACCGCCAGCGCCGCAAGCTGCGTCAGCAGCGCTTTGCCCAGCCCGCTACCGCGCGCCTCGGGCCGCACGAACAGGTCCTCCAGATAGATCCCGGGCCGCCCCTCGAAGGTCGAGAAATTGTGAAAAAACAGCGCGAAACCCAGCGCCGCACCGTCCAGTTCGCCAATCAGCACTTCGGCATATGGCCGCTTTCCAAACAGCTTCTCGCCCAGCACCGCCTCATCAAACCGCACTTCGTCGGCCAGCTGCTCATAGTCCGCCAGCGCGCGGATCAGCGAAGCAATCAGCGGCAAATCGGCAGCGCGCGCGGGGCGGATGGCAATTCTGGCGGTCATCGTATCATCCTGATCTCAATCCCAAGGTCGAGCTTGCCCCAGTCCCGGTCGGCGGACAGGATGGGCCATCCCGATGCCAGGCCCAGCGCCAGACACGCGCGATCGCCGAGCGATGCGCCGATGAACCGGGTGCTTTCGCGCAATTCAGCGGCGATCCGCGCCAGCGCCCGGTCGAACGGAACCACGGCAATCTCAAGGCGATCAATGGCTTGCTCGGCCGGGGCAGTCGCACCGCCCTTGGCAAGCACGCGCTGCACCACTTCGCAGAAGTTCACCGAGAGCAAGCAGCTGCCTTTGGCGAGCGCCAGCACGGTGTCGGCCCCGGGCTCATCCTGCAACAGCGCCAGCATGGCCGAGGCATCAAGAATGACGGTCATGCGCAGCCTGATTTGGCCCGATCCTCAGCGAGGCTTTCAGCCCGCGCCTCCGCCCGCCGTTCGGCAATCAGCTCATCCACCATCGAGCCGGCATTGTCGCCCAGCATCGCCCGGAATTCCGCCTGCACCTCGCGCACGACTTGCGCATAAGACTTGATGATCAGGCCAGCCTCGCCGCGTTCGAACACCAGCGTATCGCCGTCCTCGAAGCCGAATTCGCGGCGCAAATCAGCCGGGATGACAACTTTGCCACCTTTGATAAGTTTGGCGTGGTGGGACATGGCGGGCTCCTTGGGTCTTGAAACTAAGGCAGGACCCACTTGCAAACAAGTACCCGCTTTACCCCGTGATGACCAGCCGGTCACCCCTGAGTGTTACGCTGCCCAGCCGCCGCAAGGCCGATTGGCCGAGCAGGCTGACCGGGAGATCTTGCACGACCACGGCCTCGACACCATCCAGATCGTGCCCGCCGATGGTCAGCCGTTCGATCTGCACCGGCGCGCCCATGCCGGTGCCCGAGGCGGTCTGCAGGATCGGCCGGAAATCGCTGGCGCTGGGCCGGATGCCGAGCCGGTCGGCATCGTCCTCGGTCAGCGCGACCACGTCCGCGCCGGTATCGACCAGAAACCGCACGCTCTCGCCGCCCGCATCGACATCAAGATGGAACTGCCCCTGCGCATCGCGTTCGATTTCGACGACTTCTGACGATCCCGAAACCGCATCGGCATGCGCGGCCTCGGTCGTTGGCGCCTGCTTGCTCCAGGGTGAGGCGTGCGCAGACTTCGCGCTCGCCGCCCGCGCAGACGCCGCCCCCGCGGGCTGCTTGAGCGCGGGCGCGAGCATCACCGTGACGAGCAGCACGGCAAACGCGAAGGCAATGATCCGGTTCATGACCCCGGCATCCTGCCCGCAAAGGGGTTAGCAATTCGACAAGGGCGGCGGGGCCGGGCAGCGAAAAATGCGAGGCACTACTGATGAAACAGCGCCTGAAAATCGCGCCGGGCATCGACGACGGGCACGATACGAATGGTGCGGCATTCGTCATCGACCAAGTAGAAAATCAGATAAGGTGCACGCCGGATGGTCCTGATACCGGGCCGGATATCGTCGCGGGCCGGTCCGATCCTCGCGAAATCGGCCAATCCGGCAATCGCCTGCTCCAGATGGCGCAAGTGCCGGTCTGCCGTGGCCTGATCGTCGAGGGCAATGGCAAGCCAGATGTCGAGCAGATCGGCACCAGCCCTTTCCGTCCGCTCGATCCGGAACGTCAACCGCGCTGCTCGGCCAGCCGACGTCGTCCTTCCTCAAGGATGGGATCAACACCGTCCCAAGGTACGACGCTGCTGGCAAGGCCTTCGTCGATCAGCTCACGCAGTTTGGCCAGATCCGCCTCACGCTTGGTTTGCCACGCGCGCAAGGCGCTTTCGACAACGTGTTCAACCGAAACGAACTCGCCGCCAGCGACCGCGCTCTCGGCACACGCCAGAAAGTCGGCGGGAATTTCGACGGGGAGCTTGTCAATCTTGCCCATGGCCCAAACCTAACCTCACGGCGCGAGCTTGCACAAGCGGCTTTGTCAAACCGCCAGTTCGGCCTTGCCCGCGTCGGTGGCCTGCGCTTCCATCTCCGCCGCCTTGGCCTCGACCAGCGACACGATGTGATCGAGCATGTCCTCGCTCTGCACGGTGTGGTCGGTCACGCCCGAAAGGTAGACCATGTGCTTGCCGTTGCCGCCGCCGGTCAGGCCGATGTCGGTTTCGCGCGCTTCGCCCGGGCCATTGACCACGCAGCCCAGCACCGAAAGCGACAGCGGAGTCTTGATGTGGCTGAGGCGGCTTTCGAGCGCTTCGACCGTGCGGATCACATCGAACCCCTGCCGCGCGCAGCTGGGGCACGAGACGACGCGCACGCCGCGTGTGCGCAGGCCGAGCGACTTCAGGATTTCGAACCCGACGCGCACTTCCTCTTCGGGCTCGGCCGAAAGCGAGACGCGGATCGTGTCGCCGATCCCCGCCCACAGCATGCTGCCCATGCCGATCGAGGATTTGACCGTGCCGCCGATCAGCCCGCCCGCCTCGGTAATGCCCAGATGCAGCGGGCAATCGACTGCATCGGCCAGCCCCATATAGGCCGCCACCGCGAGGAACACGTCGCTGGCTTTCACCGCCACCTTGTATTCGTGGAAATCGTGATCCTGCAGCAGCTTGATATGATCGAGCGCCGATTCAATCAGCGCTTCGGGGCACGGCTCGCCGTATTTTTCGAGCAAGTCCTTCTCGAGGCTGCCCGCGTTCACGCCGATGCGGATCGCGCAGCCATTGGCCTTGGCCGCGCGCACCACTTCGGCGACGCGCTCGTTCGAACCGATGTTGCCCGGATTGATCCGCAGGCAGGCCGCGCCCGCATCCGCCGCTTCGAGCGCACGTTTGTAATGGAAGTGAATGTCGGCGATGATCGGGATGCGCGCCGCGCGCACGATCTTGCCCAGCGCGGCGGTGCTTTCCGGATCGGGGCACGAAACGCGGATGAGATCCGCCCCGGCATCCTCGCAGCGGCGGATCTGGTTGATCGTCGCCACCGGATCGGAGGTGAGCGTGTTGGTCATGGTCTGCACCGTGATCGGCGCATCACCGCCTACGGGGACAGCACCGACCATGATCTGGCGGCTCTTGCGACGCGCGATATCGCGCCAGGGACGAATGGAGGACATGAGACGCGTTATACCTGTTCGTCTGCCGCAAGGCCATCGCCTTCGCGACCATCTTTTGGGGCCAGCGTGCAGGCGTAGAGAAATTCCGGATCGCGGTGATTGCCGACCCAGAATTCGATGTCCGCGATCTTGGTAAAGCCATAGCGGTGGTAGAAGCGCTGCGCCTCAGGGTTTTCGCTGTAGACGGTCAGCTGGATTTCGTCCGCGCCCTCGCGCGCCGCCTCGGCCATCGCCCAGTCCATCAGCCGCGCGCCCAGCCCGCCGCCAATCCGCGCCGGATCGGTGTAAAGCTGCTTGAGCTCGAGCGGCGTGCGGGCCTCGCTGTATCCGGCAGGCAATGTGCTGGCGAGCACGAGCTTGCAGAACGCGATCAGCGCGCCGTTTTCCTCCAGCACCGCAATGCGCATGCCCGGATCGGCGAGCTCCTTGCCGACTTTGGCCTCGCTGTGCGCGCTTTCAAGGAACGCGCCGAAGTCCTCAGGTTTGTAGAGGTGCGCGAACTTGGCGGTGACCGCGCGGCGGCCGAGATCGGCAAGCGCGGCGGTATCGGCGGGGGCGGCAAGGCGGAGCTGGATGGTCATGCGGCCCCCCATAAGGAGGCCCGCGCCGATTTTCCAGCGATCAGCCCACTCAGTCCGCGCCCCTCAGTCTGCGCCCCTCAGTCTGCCAGCGCGACCTTGGCGGGCTTGGTATACGGCACAAACTTGTCGAGCCCGACGAACCCGCGCCAGAAATGGCCGTTCCGGTCGCGCAGCTGCACGGTATCTATGCTGCACAGCTGCGAGGAATGCAGCTCGGTCACCAGAATATCGTCGTCATCGAGCGAATCGGCGCCGACTTTCGGGCGCTGCACATAAACCGTGCGGCCGCTGTCATACACGATCGCGGTCTTGTCGATCACGGTCGAACCATTGACCGTGGGCATATAGATGCAGTCCACCGGCTTGCCCGCAACGCGGCCTTCGAGCAGCTTGGCAAGCTGCTGTTCGCCGGTGAGGTGAGTGCGGGCCTGGGCCGCCGTGCCAGCCAGCAGCAGCGCCGTAGCGGCAGCAGCGATCCCGAACATGCGTGAAATATGGGCCATGATGTGCGCCTTTCGAGTCTGGATATCCGGAAGGTGCGCCAGCCTCGCTTAACCGTGGCTGACTGTAGTTTCCCTGATGTGACTTTATACCATCACGGAAGGACGCCGTCACCAGTCATGCATGCACGCACAGTCGCGATTCGAGACAGGCGCGATTCGATACAGGACAGCGGGTCAGGCGTTCAGGCCGTCCCGCCCACGGTCAACCCCTCGACCAGCAGCGTCGGCTGGCCGACCCCGGCGGGCACGCTCTGCCCCGCCTTGCCGCACACGCCCACGCCTTCATCGAGCGCCATGTCATCGCCGATGCCGGTCACCCGCGTCAGCACGCTCGGCCCGTCGCCGATCAGCGTCGCGCCCTTGATCGGCGCGCCCAGCTTGCCGTTCTCGATCAGGTAGGCCTCGGTGCAGGAGAACACGAACTTGCCGCTGACGATATCGACTTGCCCGCCGCCGAACGCCTTGGCGAAGATGCCGTTCTTGACGCGCGCCAGCAGCTCGGCCGGATCATCGCGCCCGCCGCGCATGAACGTGTTGGTCATGCGCGGCATCGGCGCATGGGCATAGGATTCGCGGCGGCCGTTGCCGGTGGGCGCAAAGCCCATCAGCCGCGCGCTCATGCGGTCGTGGATATAGCCCTTGAGCACGCCGTCCTCGATCAGCACGGTTTCCTCGGTGGGCGTGCCCTCGTCGTCGATGGAGAGCGAGCCGCGCCGACCGGCGATTGAGCCGTCGTCCACCACGGTCACGCCGGGCGCGGCCACCCGCTCACCGATCCGGCCCGAAAACGCGCTGGTGCCCTTGCGGTTGAAATCGCCTTCGAGCCCGTGGCCCACCGCTTCGTGCAGCAGCACGCCGGGCCAGCCGGGCCCGAGCAGCACGGTCATCTCGCCCGCAGGCGCGGCGACCGATTCGAGATTGACCAGCGCCTGTGCCAGCGCGCTGTCGATCGCGCGGTTCCAGGTTTCGGGCTCGAACAAGTCGTCATAGAGCCGCCGTCCGCCGATGCCGAAGCTGCCCGTCTCGCGCCGTCCATTGTGTTCTGCCACGATCGACACATTGAGCCGCACCAAAGGCCGCACGTCCTGCGCGACAAACCCGTCGGCGCGCACGATCTCCACCACCGACCAGCTTGCCGCAAGGCTGGCGGACACTTGCGCCACGCGCGGATCGCGGGCGCGCGCCGCCGCGTCGATGGCCTCAAGCAGCGCAACTTTGGCCTCAAACGGCACACCGTCGAGCGGCGAGGCATCGGTATAAAGGTGGCGGTTGTTCTGGCGGGGCGGCGGGGCGGGTGCGGCTTTGGCCGGATCGAGCAGCTTGAGCGTCTCCCCGGCGCGCGCGATGGCGGCGGCGGAAATCTCGTTGGCATGGGCAAACCCGGTCATCTCGCCCGAAACCCCGCGCAGGCCGAACCCGGCATCGCGCGAATAGTCGGCGGTTTTCAGGCGGCCATCATCGAACCCGAAGCTCTCGCTGGCGATGAACTGGAGGTACAGCTCGCCATCATCACACGCACCAAGCGCCGTGGCAGTGAGCCGCCGCGCCTCATCGGGCGTGAGCAGGCCGGGGCGATAGAGCAGCGAGCGGGGATCGGCTGTTGAAGGGGCTGCGGTCGTGATCGGCTTTTCCTTGTCTGGCTCGGGGTCTGGCTCGGGGTCTGGCTCGGGGTCTGGCTCGGGGTCTGGCTCGGGCTTGGTGGCAAGGTTTTGCCCGCTACTGGGCTACTTGCTGCGGAATTCCCACTCTCTGAGCATAAGGCCCAGAGTCACTAGCACGATGCCAATTCCCAGCAATAGAACGCTTAACGTCAGCATTGCCTATTCCTTCATGCACTGCGTGAAGCGGGCTGCGGCTTGATCGACCAATGTCTTCTCACCCACCTTATCAAGATAGGGGTTGGGAGTCTCGTCTTGCAAGAACCCGGCGGCCAACTCGCACCGTTTCATGTCTCGGGTATGGGAATCCTGCATTTCGGAACCGACAATGCCCCCTGCTGCGGCAATCAGGGCCGCCAAGCCCGAGCCAATGACGAGCGTCGATCATCTGAACGGTTCCGCATCCGATGGCCGCTTGCGATTTGGCCCTCGGCTTGTGTCCCCCACGTCACACCTCTGCGGCTGTGACAGAACCCTCGTCCGCAGGACCGCCCTTGAGCACGAAGCGGCGGTCGCAATAGCCGCAGTCCACCCAGCCGCGCTCGTCAATCTCCAGCCACACGCGCGGATGGCCCAGCGCCGCGCCGCCACGAATGTCGCTCGCGCCGTCGCAGCGCACGCGCGAGTCTGTGGTCAGGATCGTCTCGGGCGCGGCGGTTTGGGGCGTGCTGGTCATGGCCCGAAGCGCTAGCAAACCCGCAGCGCGCCGACAAGCAGCGGGATTGCGGACAGCATTCCCGAAACCCCCTCTTTACCTGAGCGATGGCACGGGGCAGGGAGGAACCCATGTCAGCCGCCCCCGCCATCCGCATCCGCGATCTCGTCAAGCGCTACGCCCCCGCCGGCAAAGATGCGGGCGAAGGCAAGCTGGCGCTCGGCGGGGTCAGCTTCGATGTGCCGCAAGGGCAGATCTTCGGCCTGCTCGGCCCCAACGGCGCGGGCAAATCGACCATCATCAACACGCTCGCGGGCCTCGTGATGAAAACCTCGGGCTCGGTCGAGATCTGGGGCTTCGACATCGACCACGAGCCGCGCAACGCCAAGGCCTCGATCGGCATCGTGCCGCAGGAGATCGTGTTCGATCCGTTCTTCACGCCGTTCGAAGTGCTCGACATTCAGGCGGGGCTTTATGGCGTGCCGCGCGCGATGCGGCGCTCGCTCGAACTGCTGCAATCGGTCCACCTTGCCGACAAGGCCCATGCCTATGCCCGCTCGCTTTCGGGCGGGATGAAGCGCCGCCTGCTGATTGCCAAGGCGATGGTCCACACCCCGCCGATCCTCGTGCTGGATGAGCCGACGGCGGGCGTCGATGTCGAACTGCGGCGGTTGCTGTGGGAACTGGTCGCCGATCTCAACAGCCAGGGCGTGACCGTGGTGCTCACCACGCACTACCTCGAAGAGGCCGAGCAGCTGTGCGACCGGATCGCCATCATCAACCACGGCCAGCTCATCACCAACCAGCCGACGCGCGACCTTGTGGGCATGATGCGCGAGAAAATCGTGGTGCTCACGCTCGATCGCGCGATTGATACTGCGCCGCAGCATTCCGCCTTCGTCAAGAGCGTGGTTTCGGGTGAGCGGGAGCTGCGCGTGACCTATAACAAGGACCGCACGAACGCGGGCGAAGTGCTCGCGCTGGTGCAGGCGCTGGGCTATGCCATCGTCGATGTTTCGACCGACGAGGCCGATCTCGAGGACGTGTTCGTCAAGCTGACCAGCACCCCGGCCTGAGGCTTGGCGTCATGGCATGCGATCACCCACGCCGCGCCAATTCTGCGGCGTAAAGCATTGATTTATTGATTTTCTGGCACGGAAAGCACCGGCGTATCGAGCCGCTTCCAATAGCCTCGGCCAGATTTGCGAACCATCCGCCCACAATCACGGCACTCCCCGAAATGGAACTGGCCGGACCAGCGCACGCTGGCTGGTTTGGGCCGATGGCGATTGAACAGGCAGTAGAGTCGGCGCCAGAGCATGATGCGAATCCATCGGTTTAACTTTCGGCAAGTGCTTACCAGTTCGCAGGTGCGAAATTAAGCCCAAATCGGACTGTCTCATGGAGCCAGCCCCCTTTTTATCCGACCGTCTTGGTGCTTTCCAAATCGTCCGTCGGCAGGCATGGAGCAGCGGTGATGATCTGCATTCCCCGCGCGCACGCCCGTGCCGCAGCCATCGTCAGGCCCCTTTGGCCATGACTGCAACCGCCACTTCGCGGCCCGATGGGCCTGCTGCTATTCCGGCTGATGGCGCCGCCGATGTGCTCGTCGTCGGTTCGGGCGCGGCCGGCCTCACCGCCGCGCTGGTGCTGGCCGAACGCTGCAAGGTCATGGTGCTCGCCAAAGGTGCGCTCGATGCCGGATCGACCGCATGGGCGCAGGGCGGCATCGCCGCCGTGCTCGATGAAGGCGATACGTTCGACGATCATATCCGCGATACGATGATCGCCGGTGCCGGGCTCAACCGGCGCGATACGGTGGAATTCGTGGTCGAGCATGCGCCCGAAGCGATCCGCCGCCTCGCGCAGCTGGGCGTGCCGTTCAACGCCGAATCGGGCGCACTCCACCTGACGCGCGAAGGCGGGCATTCGCACCGGCGGATCGTCCATGTCGACGATGCGACCGGTTGGGCGGTGCAGCAGGCGCTGATCGCGGCGGCCACGGCGCACCCCAACATCACGCTGCGGCCCGATATCGTCGCGGTCGATCTGGTCACCGACCGGCACCGGCTGGAGCGCAAGGGTGACCGCCGGGTCTGGGGCGTCTACGCACTCGATACCCGCACCGGCCGGGTCGAATGCTTCGCCGCGCGCGCCACGATCCTCGCCACCGGCGGGGCAGGCCGCACCTATCTGTTCAGCACCGCCCCGCGCGGCGCGACCGGTGATGGCATCGCCATGGCCTGGCGTGCGGGGTGCCGCGTCTCCAACATGGAATTCATGCAATTCCACCCGACTTGCCTCTACAATCTGGAGGTCAAGAACTTCCTGATTACCGAGGCGGTGCGCGGCGAAGGCGGGCACCTCAAGCTTCCCCCCGGCGTCCCCGGCGGCGGCGAGCGCTTCATGCCGCGCTTCGACAGCCGCGAGGAACTGGCCCCGCGCGATATCGTCGCCCGCGCGATCGACCACGAGATCAAGCGCCTCGGGCTCGATTACGTCCACCTCGATATCAGCCACAAGGACCCGGAGTTCGTCCGTGGCCACTTCCCCAATATCTACGAGCGGCTCATGGGCCTCGGCATCGACATGACCAAGGAGCCGATCCCGGTCGTCCCCGCACAGCACTACACTTGCGGCGGCGTTCTCATCGACCTGGCCGGCCGCACCGATCTCGACGGGCTCTATGCTGTCGGCGAATGCTCCGAAAGCGGCCTCCACGGCGCGAACCGGCTCGCCTCCAACAGCCTGCTCGAATGCTTCGTGTTCGGCGATGCCGCCGCCAACGACATCCTCGCGCGCTGGGACAGCTTCGCCCCGCCGCCCGCCCTGCGCCCGTGGGACGAAAGCCGCGTCTCCGATTCCGACGAGGAAGTCGTGATCAAGCAGAACTGGACCGAACTGCGCCGCTTCATGTGGAACTACGTCGGCATCGTGCGCACCAACAAGCGCCTCGAACGCGCGGCCCACCGCATCAAGCTGCTCAAGGGCGAGGTCAACGACTATTACGGCAACTTCCGCGTGACCGCCGACCTCATCGAACTGCGCAACCTCCTCCAGACCGCCGAACTCATCGTCAAAAGCGCCCGCGCCCGCCGCGAAAGCCGGGGCCTGCACTTCAACGAAGACTACCCCCAGACCCAACCCGCCGCACGCGACACGATTCTGGTGCCGAACTAGGTCTGGTTCCGAACAGAGCACCCCCTCTTGCCCCTCCCCCGTTCGGGGGAGGCTGGGTGGGGGTGCGCCGCGCTTGCCGGAATAATTCAGAGCCTCCGGCAGGCGCTTAAAAGGGCCTCCGGCGGGCAAGGGCCATCGCCCTTGCATCCCGGGACTGGCGAGGTGGGCGTGCCATGGCACCGCAGCGCAAGG
>CAIKKO010000220.1 GCA_903828025.1 uncultured Sphingomonadales bacterium | reverse complement strand
TGCGCGATGCCTTGCGCAAATGGCTCTCGCGCCCGGTGTTCGCGCTTACGGTCATGCCCGGCGCCCGCACGGCCGGCGGCGAAGCGCGCGGCGGCGACACGGGCCTCGCTCCCGCCGCCGCGCCCCCGCCCGCTCCGGCAACGCTCGTGGCCACGGGGAGCGGCCCCGATCGCAGCACGCTTCCGCCCACCGGCGATGTGCCCGCGCTCGATTTCCCGGCGATCGAGCGCACGACGTTGCCCAACGGCATGAAAGTGGTGTTCGCGCGGCGCAGCGCGGTGCCGATCGTCTCGGTCCGCGTGTCGTTCGATGCGGGCTTTGCTGCCGATCCGAACGATGCGCGCGGCACCACCGCGCTGCTTCTGCGGCTGATGAACGAAGGCACGCAGAGCCTCGATTCCTCGGCCCTCGCCCGCGCCAAGGAAACGCTCGGCGCGTCGATCAGCGGCTTTGCCCTGCCCGACAGCACCGCGTTCGAACTCAACGGACTGACCCCCAATCTCGCCCCCTCGCTCGATCTCCTTGCCGAATATGTGCGCCATCCCGCGCTGAACCCGGCCGAGTTGGAACGGGTCCGCAACCAGCAATTGACCGACATCAGCGCGGAGACCAATGATCCTTATGCGCTGGCCACCCGCGCGCTCTACCCGGTGATCTACGGCCCCGGGCATCCCTATGGCTATGGGCGCAGCGGCACGGGCGATGCAGCGGTGGTCAAGCGGCTGAGCCGCGCCGACCTTGCCGCCTTCCATGCCCGCTGGCTGCGCCCGGACCGCGCGACCGTTTACGTCGTCGGGGATACCACGCTGGCTGCGGTCACCCCGCTGCTCGAGCGCAGTTTCGGCGACTGGAAGGCCCCCGCCAGCCCCGCGCCGGTCAAGGACTTCGCGGTGCCCCTGCCCACCCCGCGCCCGCGCATCCTGCTGATCGACCGCCCCGCATCACCGCAATCAATGATCATTGCCGGCGCGGCCATCAACGCCCACGGCGTTGATGATACGCTCACGCTGCGCGCGGCCAACGATGTCCTCGGCGGGGATCTGCTCTCGCGGCTCAACCAGAACCTGCGCGAGACCAAGGGCTGGTCCTACGGCGTGGGCAGCGCGATCAACGACCGCGCCGACCGGCTGATCTTCTTCCTCTATGCCCCCGTGCAGACCGACAAGACCGGCCCTTCGATCACCGAACTGCGCCGCGAGATGGCGCGCTATCTCACCACGGCGGGCACCACTCCGGACGAAGCCAAGCTGGCGACGGGCGGCAGCGCGCGCGAACTGCCCGGCATGTTCGAAACCTCGGGCGCGGTGCTCGACGGTGTCGCCAAGATCGAGACCTACAAGCGCCCCGACACCTATTACGAAGCGCTGCCGCTGCGCTACAAGACGATGACCCCCACCGATCTGGACGCCGCCGCGCGCAGCATGATCGATCCGTCACGGCTGGTGTGGGTCGTGGTCGGCGATGCAGCAAAAGTCCGCGCGCAGCTCGATGGGCTGGGGCTGCCGGTGGAGGTGGTCAAGGGGGAGTGAGCGCGCAGGTCAGGCCGCCTGCCCGCTTTGCACGATCTGCTTGATCAGCCGATCCACGGTCCGCCGCAAGATTTGCGCGGTCACTGCCGCATCGTCGTGGGCCACGTCGAGCGCGATATCGGCTGCGGCATGGCGCGTCTGCGCGGTGGTGACCACAGACCAGTCGAAAGTCACCTGTATCGAGCCGCTGAGCGCGGTGTGGTCACCCTGCCCAAAGGCCCCCCACGCGCGGGCGCAGAGCTTCGCCCGGATCGCGGTGAGGCTGATGGTCAGCGTAGTTCCGTTCGCCACAAGTGCCGCCGCCAGCGGCTGCTGGCCCTTCAAGGCCTGATCGACGATCACGCGCAAGTCCGCCTCGGTCGCGACGAAATCCCGCACATGCAGCGATCCGTTGGGCATGCACAGCAAGCCGGCGCGGCGCTGTCCGGCATGATCGCCGGGCGCAGGCTTCATCATGACCTTGAGCTGGGCAGGCACCAAAACAGGCGCGGCTGGGGGTTTGGGCACAATTGTGGGCATCGCACTCGTGGCCGCCGCACCGTGCCGCCCTTGCGGCGTTCCCGCCCATGCCAGATCACCTGTCATCAGGCCGAGGCCCGCAGCGGCCAGACCGCAGAGCACCGCACAGCGTGAAAACCATCGACCGATACGAACCATCGCTGCGCGCCCCCTGATGGGGAAGCTCATCACGTATGCGACCATGTCGCAATCCACGATGACCGCGCCGCCGCGGCAGACGCGTTCAAAATGGCGGGGAATAGAACAATGTTCTTTTCAAACAGCAGATTACACGCAGCACTGCCGTCGCCCAAGCGCGAACCTTGTTGGCCGGTTATTTCTTGATTTTGGCCCGGCTGATCAGGGTTGGGCTCTCCACCTCTTGCCCGGTGCGCAAGTCCACCACGGTATCGCGGTGGTAGCCAAGCACACCGGGGACGGGCGACAGGCGCGAAATGAGTATGCCGAATAGGTTGTTGAGCTTGCCGTTGGCATGGAATTCCGCCTGAACCGAAGGCCAGTCCTTCAGGCTGGCGGGCAGGCCGAACTTGATGTCTGATGGTACAGCCGGAACGCGCGGCGCCTTGCCTTCAGCGATGCGCTTGTCATTGGCTTGTTTCAGCATGAGCCGGGTGTAGTCCATATCTTCGTCCTGGTGCGGCGCGGCCTGCAACCAGTTCCCGGTATCGGTGACCACGCCAGCCTTCACTTCGAACCGCACTGTGCCCATGCACATGCAGATCCCGCCCGCCGGAACACCGACTCCCCCAAGGACCGGACCGTACCAGATGTAGGTCCCGGGTTTGACCGCCTGCATATAGCTCACCGTCGCGCCCTTGGCGTAAACGAACTGCGGCCCGAAGCCCACCTGATCGCGCGTGTCGATCGGATCAAACTGGAAGGTTTCGAGGGTCGGCTCGACCGGAGGATCTTCCGCCTTGACCTTATTCGCCGCCCGGACTGCCGCATCGGCTTGCCACTGCGCATAGCTTGACCGATAGGACTTGAGCGCCTTTCCAAACGCCTTCTGGCGGTCCTTTTCCCATTCCGCGCGCGTAGCCTCATCCGGCACCCGCAGAAATGTGCCAAACTGCCGAGCCGTCCCGCTGATGAAGATATAGCCCTTGGCCGGATCGAGCTTGGTCTTGCCCGAAACCACGTCCTTTTCCTCGACAGCGCGGGGCTCGATTTTGGCGGCCATCGCCAGAAGGCCTTGCGCATGGAGCGAGGGGCTGGTGCCTGCACCCGCGAGGACAAGGGCAGCAGCGGCCACCCGTACATGCCGGATCATGCTCACAGCCCGAGCTCCTTCGTCGTTGGGGCAGGCCCGGAAGCGACCAGCGCCTGCAGCGCGAGCGCGTCGTTGCGCCGGTCTTCCTTCTTGCGGCCCATGCCTTCCTCGAAATTGAACGCGGTCCACAGGTCGCGCGCGAGTCCGTAGCGCTTGTATTGTTTGAAGCCCATGCAATTGCGCAAGTTCACCCGCCGCTGTTCGCGGCGTGCGGCCGAGCCGAAAATGGCATCGGCAATCGCGCTACCGATCGCGCTGCCAATGGCAGCCGGAAGCACTCCGTATTGCGCGGCCGCTGCCGCAGTTCCGGCATTGCCGCCAAGATAGATGCTGCTGCCGCTAGCCAGCGCATCGCACTCTTGAATGTCGGCATAGGCATCTGCAAAGGTCGTGCCCTCGCGGTGAAAATAGAAATACTTGTCGAAGTCCTTCTCGATCTCCGGCGTTGCAGTGAAATCGAGCTTGGGCATCACCAGCCCCTCGGGCGAAGGAATCAGGGAACTGGGCTCGGCCGGTGCAGGCGCGGGCGGCGCTGCATCCGCGGGCGTAGCTGGTGTCGCCACCGGGCTCGCTGCAGGGGAGGCTTGCGGAGCGGCGGCGGGAGGCGCAGCCACAGCCGTCTCTTGCGCAAGGCACGGCAGGCCATGCGCGGTGACGGCCAGAACGGCCGTCAGAGTATATCGACGAAACACCAATCCTCTCCCCCTTGGAATGCCTCCTTTGCAGCACATCAAAGCCCAGAGCGAAAGGGCAATTGCGGCCACATCGGACCCGGGGCCAACACGGCCCCCTTGCGGCAAACCTAACCCAGCTTCGCTTTCAGCACTGCGTTCACCAGCCCCGGATTGCCCTTGCCCTGCATGGCTTTCATGGTCTGACCCACGAAGAAGCCGAACAGCGCTTCCTTGCCGCCCTTGTACTGCGCGACTTTGTCGGCGTTGGCGGCGAGCACGGCATCGACCGCCGCTTCGATTGCGCCGGTGTCCGAGGTCTGGGTCAGCCCCTCACGCTCCACGATCACGCCGGGGGCATCGCCGGTTTCGAGCATGAGTTCGAGCACCTGCTTGGCCGCGCTGCCCGAAATCGTGCCCTTCCCGATCAGCGCGAGCAGTTCGCCGCCCGCTTCGGGGCTGACCGGGCTTTCGAGCAAGCCTTTACCAAGCTTGTTGAGCGCGCCGAACAGTTCGCTGGTGAGCCAGTTGGCCGCCTGCTTGGCCAC
>CAIKKO010000219.1 GCA_903828025.1 uncultured Sphingomonadales bacterium | reverse complement strand
GTTTCGATGTCCCACTCGCCGTTGCCGCCCCAGTCGGCATAGGTCTGCGGATCGGCCTTGATCGCTTCGATGAAGCGCGCCTTGTCCACGCCGTTCATCGAGAACATCACCGAGACCGACTGCATTTCCTCAAGCGGGTGCATGATCGTCGGGCCGCCCGCGCGGTGGACGATATCGGCATCGCCGCTGCCGTCGATCACCACTTTGGCGAGGATCGCCTCGCGCCCCGCCTTGCTTTCGGTGATGACGCCGCGGATCGCGGTGCCTTCCATGATCGGCGCGACGACCATGCGGTGGAGCATCGGGATGACACCCGCTTCCTCGACCAGCCGGTCGGCGACATATTTGAAGCCTTCTGCATCGAGCCCGTGGCTGATCGACTGCGATTCGGGGGCCGCCGCGCCCATCGTCACCGCGCGGTCTTCGAATTCGCGGCCGATGCCTTCGCTGTCGATGGTTTCGGGGTGGCGATACCAGGCAAAGCCTTCGACCCCGACTTGCGTGATATTGCCGCCAAAGCAGCCGTAACGCTCGACCAAAGTGGTTTTCACGCCCGCGCGGGCCGAGGCCAGCGCGGCGGCAAGGCCGCCCGGCCCGGAGCCCACGACAAGCACGTCGGTTTCATGGATCACGTCGATCCGGCGTGCGGGCTCTTCAATCTGGCTGGTCATGGCACAGGGTATGGCCTTGCCGGTCGCGCCGGGTCAATCCACGCGGACGCCCGTCAACCTTCTGTAGCAAGTCTGATGTTCTGCTTCAGTCTTGATGATACCCGCAGCACGGGCTCGCGATCAGACGCGGCGAATGCGCGAGGGATCCTGTTGCGGGGTCAAGACCCTGTGCCGGGTTTCGACTTTCCACTCGCCCGAGACTTGCGCGACGTGGGCCTGACGCTGCAGCGCCCGGCCGAGCGCTTCCAGATCGAGCGGAGTATCCAGCTGCATCCCGAACGTATGCCCGCCGTACCAGCGCACGATGCCGGTCACTTCCTGCTCGCCCGGCAGGACTACAGCGACGCGTTCGCCGCGCACCGGCGCGGGACCGCGCGCGCTGGCACCAAGGCCGGTATGGGAAACGTTGCGGATGACAATGTCCTGCACTTCGCCGTCGCGGTGGATCAGGCGTGCGCGGATGATCCGGGGCTGGCGCACTTCGCGGACAATCTGATCAGGCGGTGGCTGATCGGGCTTTGGAATGGGAGCCATGAATGACATCTGGAGCACCATCATCCTGCGATTGGCCAAGGCACGCATTGCTTCGGTCTTCCGCCCATTATGGACTGAAATAGGTAAATGATCCGTTATGGATGCCGCTCGCAGCGCTCCCGAATGTAAATAATTGTGAGATGGATTGCCAAGTGATCAACGATCTGGCGGCGACCGGTGCTGCGCCAGAACCGGTCGCCGCCATGCTCAGCCCGCTATCACGCCGCGTCCACCATCACGATTTCGCTGTCTGCCAGCGCGGTGACGGTGAGGACATCGAGGTCTCGAATAGCGGCACCGTCGCGGGCATGGACCGTTACGCCCTCGATTCTGACCGCGCCGGTGGCCGGAACCAGATAGGCCTTGCGGTCCTTGCCGAGCGGATAGCTTGCGCTTTCGCCCGCCTGCAGCGTCGCCGCGATCACGCGGGCATCGGTCCGGATCGGCAAGGCATCGCCATCGCCCTCCCGGTCTGCGGCATAGCCGGAGGCGAGCGTGATGAACTGGCCCGCGCGTTCACCCTTGGGGAATGGGCGCGCGCCCCAGCCGGGTGCCTCGCCGCTGCGCGTGGGCATGATCCAGATCTGGAAGATACGCGTGGTGACGTCCTCCATGTTGTATTCGGAATGGCGGATGCCGGTGCCCGCGCTCATCACCTGCACGTCGCCCGCCTCGGTCCGGCCCTGGTTGCCGAGGCTGTCCGCGTGCGTGATCGCGCCTTCGCGGACATACGTAATGATTTCCATGTCGCGGTGCGGATGCGGCGGGAACCCGGTGTGCGGAGCGATGGTATCATCGTTCCACACGCGCAAGTTGCCCCAGTTCATCCGCGCGGGATCGTGATAGTCCGCGAACGAGAAGTGGTGCTTGGCATCGAGCCAGCCATGGTTTTCGCCCCCAAGGCTGGAAAAGGGCCGAAGTTCGATCATCACGGGTCTCCTGAAGCGCGGCCGCCAAAGGGCATGCCGCTGCGTTGATAATGATATAGGGCTTGCGCGCTTTCCTGTTCAGAGGGATAAATTGCGCCAATTTGTTCAATGGAGTGGAACGATGGCCAATCCCGGCACCCCGACGCTCGACCAGCTGCGTATCTTTCTCACGATCGTCGATACTGGCAGCTTCGCCGGTGCGGCGCGCACATTGGGCCGGGCAGTCTCGGTGATCAGCTACGGCGTCGCCAATCTCGAAGCCCAGCTTGGCGTCACCCT
>CAIKKO010000218.1 GCA_903828025.1 uncultured Sphingomonadales bacterium | reverse complement strand
TGTCGCCGCTGACAATGCTGCCTGCAGCCGCTCCGGACCCGAGCGCCCCCGCAATCCGCACCGACTGTGGATAAGCAATACCCCCCGCGACCATGACGAGGAGTGCGCCGATACCCAGAATGCGAAATGCGAGCGGCACACCCGCTGATTTGCCAGCGCTGCGTCGGTTGGCCCGCAAGGAATAAAAAACCTGGACTGCCAGCGTGGGAAGCGTGAAAAAATAGGATACCGACCGGGTCACCAGCAAGAATAATCCGCCTGCCCAGAGGGACGCGGCGGCCGCCTCGGTCGCCGCAATAAACGCGGCCATCATGAGCCCGATATACCGCGCAAAGTGCGACGGTTCGGAGAACATGCTCATCGGCCTGCCGCCGTAGACCGACAGTTCCCGATCAAGCGAAATCGACGCACCGATCGCATTCGTGGCGTAGAGATATTGGCGCAGTGCAAAAAACTGTGTGTAGAATAATGTCTCTACTGCAGTGATCGCAAAGAATATTTGCGCCAACCTGATGAAATTTTTCTTCAGCCGCTCCTGCGGCGTGTACATAAGCCATTGGTAGAAATACGTACCCACCACAACCATCGTCAAAAAGCCAAGGTTGCCTTGCGACAACGAACTGACTTTGATCTCACCCCGTATAAGCGCAAAGCCAGCCGCCGGAATAAATGCTACGACATAGGCCAATACAAACAGCAACAAGCGTCGCTCGATGCGAAAGCGTATCCAGTATAGCATATAGAGCGTAAATGGCACCGAAAGCAGGGTAATGCGCGGCACGCCGTAGAATTCGACCGCCGGTGTCGAAATTGTCAAAAGCGACATGACCGCCAGAACCGCCAGCGTCATGGGATCGGGGCGATGATAGGCGCGCGCCCGGCCCGGTGCTCTCGCCCGAACCGGGCGAATCGGCGCTCCCCGGCCCAGCCTTGGATTTGCAATGCGTGAATTCATGGATCTACCTTAACCCCCGGCATATGATCCGTCATTAGCCATTGTCCGGACAGAATTCCGCACACGTCACCCTGCTAACGGCGCGCCGGTCTCACGCGCGCCAATCGCCGATACAGCCTCCTCGACCGTGCCGCGCGCAAATGTGGTCAGCGCGGTCTGGCGCGAGATGTTGATCACCTCCACGCCGCGCTTGTCGGCCAGCACGCGGGCATAGTGATAGCCGCGCTCCATGCCGTCAATCGGCGCGGTATTCACCACTTCGCCCGGCTTGCGGTAGTTGGGATCGAAGTGATCCGCGCCGCCTGCATGCGTCGAGCGCTTGGCGTTCACCACACTCTCGCGCTTGTAGGAGTGATCGACACCGATAACGTAGATCCGCTTGGCCCCCGCCCAGATTGCCAGCTCGATATTGGGCACCGTGATGGTGTGGCCGGCAAAGAAGCCGTTCGTCGGGGACAATTCCTCATTCCCGCTCACATATTTGCGCTCGCCTTCGGGATCGGAGATGAAGCGCCAGGTCAGCGCGTCGCGCGCGCGGCACATGAAGCGGTATACATCGGGCAGCAACGCCTGACCGAAATCTTCATAGTGCGCGGCGGGCAGCTTGTGCATCAGCAGCGAATCGCCGATCGTGTAGAGGCGCGGCCGCCACGATGTTTTGGGGAAGACCAGATTGATCTTGTTCGATGCGATCGCAGGGATGCCGCTCAGCGCTTCGAGATCCTCGAACCGAAGCGACGGTCCGTTGCCCACCACCAGCCAGGTATCATGTCCGGCCAGCGACTGGCGCAGCGCCTCCCAGCGCTCGGCCCGCGCGCGCTGAAAGCTGCGGTTGAACCGCGCATTGAGCGGCCCAACGACCTTCATCATGGGCACAGCCTTGCAATAAAAGCCCGCCATCACGCGCATCTGGTCAAAATTCATGGATCGGTTTCCCTATCAACTGCGGGGCAAGGGATTTCGCGGTGGCCATCATCCATCGTCCCTCGTGGGTGTCGGCATCGTTTGGCGCAAGCTGCGCGTGCGGATGAGCCCGAGTACGCGCCGGCGCAGATCGGCATCGGTCAGGATCACCAGCATCACATAGCTGCTCACCGCCGCCGAAGCCGCTGCGGCCAGCACGAACAGCGCGGGCACATGCAGCCCCGCCTCGATCAGGTGTCCGAGCGCGATGGCCGGAACCAGCGCGACCATGATCGGTGCCATGTTGCGGGCATAATCGCGCATCCGGAAGTGCGTTACCGTCGCAAGCCACCACACGGCGAGCGGCATGATACCCGCCGTCACCGCCAGCGCCTGCACCACCGCCACGATGCCGTGCGATGCGAC
>CAIKKO010000217.1 GCA_903828025.1 uncultured Sphingomonadales bacterium | reverse complement strand
GATAAGGTAGGACTGCGCGGCAGGCGAAGGCCCGATATGCACCGCCTCATCCGCCATCTTCACAAACGGCGCACGCGCATCGGCATCCGAATAGACCGCCACGGTCTGGATACCCATACGCCGCGCGGTCTTGATGACGCGGCAGGCAATTTCGCCACGGTTGGCGATGAGGATTTTCTTGAACATCAGAGATCTACACCTTCAACAACGAAGAGGCGCGAGGAACTTGCCCGCTGGCGGATCGCCGCAACGGGGGCGTATTCGGCGGACTGAACAAAGGCTTCGGCCTGCGCCTTGCTCGGAAATTCGACAATCACGATGCGGCCCGTTGGCGTCTCACCCTCGACGCCCGTGATCGCACCGCCGCGTGTTACATAGCGACCGCCGAACTGCGCGATGACCTCGGGGACCGCAGCGCGATAGGCGGCGAACACTTCGGGGTCGTGGACGTCGACTTCGGCGACGACATAGCCTTTGGGCGTGGTGGTCACGCGCTCACTCCGACGCCGCCAGTTCTTCGCCCGCAGGCGGCATATTGTGCCCCAACAGCCGCAGCACATCCGCCGCAGCCTCGACTACATTGGTGCCCGGGCCATAGATGCCCTGCACCCCGGCCTCGCGCAGGAAGTCGTAGTCCTGCGGCGGGATCACCCCGCCCGCGATCACCTTGATATCGCTGCGGCCCGCCTCGCGCAGATGGCGGATCAGTTCGGGGATCAGCGTCTTGTGGCCTGCCGCCAGAGAAGACGCGCCGACTGCATCGACCTCGTTCTCCAGCGCCAGCTTGGCTGCCTCCTCGGGCGTCTGAAACAGCGGGCTGCTGGTGATGTCGAAGCCCATGTCGCCGAAGGCAGAGGCGATCACGTTCGCGCCGCGGTCGTGGCCGTCCTGACCCATCTTGGAGACGAGCATGCGCGGCGCACGGCCCAAACGGCGACCAACCGCTTCGACGCCATCAACGACCTGCTGGTAGCGCGCGTCGCCTGCGTAATAGGCGCTGTAGACGCCCTTGACCGGGGTGGGGAACGTGCCGTGGCGGCCGAACACCAGCTCCATCGCGTCCGAAATCTCGCCGAGCGTCGCGCGCTGGCGTGCCGCTTCCACAGCGAGTTCGAGCAGGTTCCCGCCAGTCTTCGCGCCTTCAGTCAGCGCGTTCAGAGCCGCACGGCACTTTGTTTCATCGCGGTTCTCGCGCACCCATTTCAGCCGCGCGATCTGGCCTTCGCGCACCGCCACGTTGTCCACTTCGAGCGTGTCGAGCTGGTCTTCGCTGGCGAGGCGGTACTTGTTGACACCGACGATCACGTCATCGCCCTTGTCCACCCGCGCTTGCCGTCCGGCAGCGGCTTCCTCGATCATCGCCTTGGGCCAGCCCGCCGCCACTGCCTTGGCCATGCCGCCTTCGCTTTCCACGCGCTCGATGATCTCCCAAGCCTTGTCGACCAGCTCCTGCGTCAGCGCCTCGATGTAGTACGACCCGCCGAGCGGATCGACCACCTTGGTCATCCCGGTCTCTTCCTGGATCACGATCTGCGTGTTGCGGGCGATGCGCGCGGAAAAGTCCGTCGGCAGCGCGATGGCTTCATCGAGCGCGTTGGTGTGGAGCGACTGCGTGCCGCCCAGCATCGCGGCCATCGCCTCGATCGTGGTGCGGATCACGTTGTTGTAGGGGTCCTGCTCCTGCAGCGAGACGCCCGAGGTCTGGCAGTGCGTGCGCAGCATCTTGCTCCGCTCGTCCTGTGCACCCAGCTGCGTCATCACCCGGTGCCACAGCACGCGCGCGGCGCGCAGCTTGGCCACTTCCATGAAGAAGTTCATGCCGATCGCGAAGAAGAACGACAGCCGCCCGGCGAACTTGTCGATATCGAGGCCCGAGGCGACGCCGTACTTCACGTATTCCATGCCGTCGGCGATGGTGAACGCGAGCTCCTGCACCTGAGTCGCGCCGGCTTCCTGCATGTGATAGCCGGAAATCGAGATCGAGTTGAACTTCGGCATCTCGCGGCTGGTGTAGCCGAAGATGTCCGAAATGATCCGCATGCTCGGCTCGGGCGGGTAGATATAGGTGTTGCGGACCATGAACTCCTTGAGGATGTCGTTCTGGATGGTCCCGTCGAGCGCGGCGCGCGGCACGCCCTGCTCCTCGCCCGCCACGATGAAGAACGCGAGGATGGGGATCACCGCGCCGTTCATGGTCATCGAAACGGACATCTGATCGAGCGGAATCCCGTCGAACAGGATCTTCATGTCCTCGACGCTGTCGATCGCCACGCCCGCCTTGCCGACATCGCCGACCACGCGCGGATGATCGCTGTCATAGCCCCGGTGCGTTGCCAGATCGAAGGCGACTGAAAGACCCTTCTGCCCCGCTGCCAGATTGCGGCGATAGAAGGCGTTCGATTCCTCGGCGGTCGAAAAGCCCGCATATTGCCGGATCGTCCAGGGCCGCCCCGCATACATCGAGGCACGCACCCCGCGCGTGAACGGCGCAAAGCCCGGGAGGCCCGGGTCCACTGGCGCATCTTCAGCGGTGTAGAGCGGCTTCACCGCAATGCCTTCCGGCGTCTGCCAGGTCAGGTCTTTCCCTTTGACCTCCTTGGCCGCCGCCTTCTGCCAGTCTTCGATAGTCGCCATTGTCGTGTCCTTTTGCTCCCGCGCAATGGGGGAGAGGGCCAGAGCCTCAGTGCGCGCCCTTGGGCGTTTCCATGATCTCGGTAAGCTGTCCGCCCATATCCTTGGGGTGGACGAAGAAGATCAGCGTGCCGTGTGCACCAATGCGGGGCTCGCCCAGCACACGCTTACCAAGCCCCTCGAACCACGCCTTGGCGGCCATGATATCGGGCACTTCGTAGCACACGTGGTGCTGGCCCCCGAGCGGGTTCTTATCCAGCCACTTGCCCACTGCGCTATCCGCAGCGGTCGGCTGCAACAGCTCGATCTGCGTACCAGCCGTGCCGCTCGCGCCCGGTGTGTTCACGAAGCAAACGCGCACTTGCTGGCTTTCCAGTACGAACGGCTTGGTAATGTCGCTCGCGCCCATAACATCGCGGTAGTGCGCGATCGAAGCGTCAAGATCGGGCGTTGCGACGCCGATGTGGTTGAGCCGGCCGAGCTTCATCTCAAACCCTTTCGATGACCATGGCGATGCCTTGCCCGCCGCCGATGCACATCGTGATCAGGCCATAAGTCCCGCCGGTGCGCTGCAGTTCGTAAGCCGCCTTGATCGTCAGGATCGCGCCTGTCGCGCCGATGGGATGGCCAAGGCTGATCCCCGAGCCGTTGGGGTTGGTCTTGGCCGGATCGAAGCCCAGCTCCTTGGCGACGCCGCAGGCCTGCGCCGCGAAGGCCTCGTTGCTCTCGATCACGTCGATTTGATCCAGCGTCAGACCCGCGCGCGCGAGCGCCACCGGCACGGCCTTGACCGGACCAAGACCCATCACGTTCGGCTCGACGCCAGCATGGCCCCACGCGAGGATCTTGGCGATCGGCTTCAGCCCATGCTCGGCAACAGCAGCGCCGCTCGCCAGCACGACCGCGCCAGCACCGTCATTGATCCCGCTGGCATTGCCGGCAGTGACAGTGCCATCCTTCTTGAACACCGGCCGCAGCGCCGCCATCGATTCGAGGCTGGCATCGGCCCGGAAATGCTCGTCGATATCAAACACAGTCGTACCCTTGCGGGTCTTGATCTC
>CAIKKO010000216.1 GCA_903828025.1 uncultured Sphingomonadales bacterium | reverse complement strand
GGGTCTTCGACCAGGTCTTGAACGCGGCGCGCGCCGCAGCGACGGCCTTGTCGAGCTCGGCAGCGCCGCAGGCGGGCACTTGGCCGATGACCTGCTCGTTGGCCGGGTTGATCACGTCGAGCGTGGCTTCAGTGGTGACCATTTCACCGTTGATCAGGTTTGGATACACTTGCGTCATGGTTCTCTCCGTCCTCGTTCGTGCTTAGTGCGAATTGCTCTATGGTATAGCAATTCCTCAGTGCGATGCCAGCGCCTTGTCCTCGTTGGCCCGCTTGATAAGATACATCCGGATCGCCTCCGCGTCAGGCGCTTTCAGCGCCGACTTGAACGAAACCATGCCCAGCTCGTGGAGCTGGCCGCCCAGCACGATGGCTTTGAGCGCTTCGGCCGAACCGAGCGTGCCCGAATGGCGCAAATCGGGGTTGAGCCCGCCCGCAACCGCCGCATCGCCGTGGCAAACCGAGCAGTAGCGGCCATAAAGCGCCCCGCCCTGCGCAACTTGCGTCGGCGTGCCGGTGAACGGCGGGGGATCGAGCACCATCTCGTTCATCGGCGGCACATCGGGCAGCTTGCCATTCGCCCCAAGCTTGAACACGAGCAGTCGGCTGATGTTGCGGGTCGAGCCGCCCTTCGGTGCAAGCACGCCAGTCGCCACGTCCCACACCCCGCCCCAGCCGACGAGGATCGCGACATATTGCTCGCCGCCGATTGCATAAGTCATCGGCGCGGCGATGATCCCGCTTTGCGCCGGGAACGACCACAGCTTTTGGCCCTTGTCGGCGGTATAGGCAACAAAATCGCCGCCCGAGGTGCCCTGGAACACGAGGTTGCCCGCCGTAGAGAGCACGCCCCCGTTCGACGGCCCGAGCAGATCAACCTTCCATGCCGGCTTCCTGTTCGCCACGTCCCACGCGACAAGCTGTCCAGTGGTCGCAGCCTTGGCCCCGGCCTGAACCTTCAGATCGGCCGGCATCGCCACGACATAGCCGTTGAGCCCCGTCTGGAAACCGATGTCAGTCGGCTTCCAGTTCGCCGCCGCCGCGTAGGGGAAGGCCGCCAGGTTGGTCGGGATATAGAGATAGCCGGTCTTGGGGCTGTAGCTCTGCGGCTGCCAGCTGTGCGCACCCACCGCGCCGGGCAGGCTGACGAAGGGCTTGCCGGTCTTCTCGTAGCGCGCGTCCGGGTTGATCGCCGGGCGGCCCGTCTCGGGATCGACACCCGTTGCCCAGTTCACCGGAACCCACGGGGTTGCCGAAAGGAACTTGCCGGTCTTCACATCGAGCACATAGACATGCCCGTTCTTGGGCGCATGCACGGCAACATGGCGCTTCTCACCGCCGATAGTAATGTCGGCGATGGTGATCTGCTGGTCGGAGTCGAAGTCCCAGCGGTCCTCCGGCGTTTCCTGGAAGTGCCAGGCATACTGGCCCGTGTCGGCATTCACCGCGACGATCGAGGACGTGTAGAGGCTGTCGCCCGCGCGCCCGTTGGCCGCCGGATTCCACGGCTCGGCATTGCCGGTGCCGAACAGCACGAGATTGGTCTCGGGATCATAGGTGACCGAATCCCACACGGTGCCGCCACCGCCGAGCTTCCACCACTGGTTGCCCCAGGTCTTGGCCGCCGCCTCGTGCGCCGCTTTGTTGAGGCCTTCCTTGCCAAAGCCCGCCGCCGGATTGCCCGGCACGGTGTTGAAGCGCCAGACTTCCTTGCCGGTTTCGGGATCATAGGCCGCGAGATAACCCCGCGCCTTGTATTCCGCGCCCGCCGCGCCGATCAGCACGCGGCCCTTCACGATGCGCGGTGCCCCAGTGATGGTGTAGTCGGTCTGGTTCGGCACCGTGACCTTCGACCAGATGACCGTGCCGGTCTTCTGGTCGAGTGCGATGAGCCGGCCATCGAGCGCCGCCACAAACACCTTGTCGCCATAAAGCGCCACGCCGCGGTTCACCGCATCGCAGCACGCACGCACCAAAGTATCGCGCGGCACCTTGGGATCGAAAGCCCACAGCGGCTTGCCGGTTTTGGCGTCATAAGCCTTCACCATCGACCAGGCGGTGGTGACATAGAGCACGCCGTCGTGGACCAGCGGCGTCGCTTCCTGCCCGCGCGCGCTGTCCATATCGGCAAACCAGGCCAGACCCAGCTGATCGACGTTGTATTCGTTCACCATGGTGAGCGGGGAGAAGCGCTGTTCGGCATAGTCGCGGCCATAGCTCAGCCATTCGCCAGCGGGGACATTGCGCAGCATGGCCTCGGTCACCCCGGCCATCGCGCCGGACTGCGCCACGGCACCCATAGCCAGCGCCATCGCCGACGCCGCAACCAGCTTACTCACAAATGAAACACGCATACGCATCAGCCCTCTCCTGCGCCCGGTAAGATCCAGGGTCGCGTTAATCGCTTGTTTAAACCACCACGCTCTAATTCACCATACGCTGGGCATCGCCCCAGTATTTTTTGCGCAGTTCCTTCTTGTCCATCTTGCCCGCTGCCGTGCGCGGAATCGAGTCCACAAATTCAACCGATTTCGGGGCCTTGACCCCGCCCAGCCGCTGCTTGGTATAGGCGATGATCTCCTCTGCGGTGATGCCCTCGGCCACCACCGAGACATGGACCATCTCGCCCCACTTCTCGTGCGGGATGCCGAACACCGCAGCCTCGCGCACCTGCGCCAATTCCGTAACGGCAGCCTCGACTTCGGCGGTGAACACGTTGAACCCACCGGACACCACCATGTCCTTCTTGCGGTCAACGATATAGAGATAGCCATCCTTGTCGAACTTGCCGACATCGCCGGTGTGGTGCCAACCGAACTTGCGAATTTCGGCCGTCTCCTCGGGCTTTTCAAAGTAGGAATGCGTCACCAGCGCGCCGCGCGCGCAGATCTCACCGGCTTCGCCCAGCGGCACATGGTTCCCGTCATCATCGAGCAGCGCGACCTTGATCGAGCGAGTCGGCTTGCCGCAGGCGGCCAGCTTCTCGGGCGCTTCCACCGCGAATCGGGCGACATCCTCGGGCGGGAACCACGCGACGATCATCGGGCATTCGACCTGGCCATAGGCCTGGCACATGCAAGGCCCGAAGATCTCCACCGCCTGGCGCAGCTTCTCGGGGCTGCAGGGCGAGCCGACGAGGATGAAGATGCGCAGGCTCGAATAGTCGTGATCCCCGATCTCGGGCGAGGCGAGCAGCTGATACAGCGCCGTCGGCGGCAGGTACATGTGCGTGACTTTGTACGCCGCAATCGTGCGCAGCACCCGCTCGGCATCGAAACCGGGCAGGATCACTTGTGTCGCGCCAAGGCTCATGGTCGAAAGCGCGACCGGCCCCGCCGCATGGGTGATCGGCGCGGATACGAGCGCGACCGGATTGTCGGTGCGCCCGCCCATCCCGTCAGCCGCCGTCTCGATCATCGTGCCCCAGCCAAGGTTGGTCACGTTCGCGCCCTTCGAGGGGCCGGTGGTGCCGCCGGTGGGGAAAATGCCGACCATGTCCATCAGGTTGCCGAACGCGTCGATTTCGGGTTCGACGAAGTCCGCCGCCGAAACCCCGGCCATGAACTCTTCAAGGCTCGGATCATTGCCCATACGCTTGTCGAGGCACACGAAGTGCTGGAGCGTGGGGCACAGGTCCCGCAGCTGCTGGACCTCGTCAGCCTTCGACGAGTGATAGACCATCCACTTGAGCAGGACGTAGTTGATATAGGCGGCGTTCGCGTCGATCGCGTTGCGCGTGTTGACCGGGATCCATTTGCCGTTGGCGCGCCACATCGCCAGCACGGCAACCAGCAACATGCCATCGTTCGGACCATAGAAGCCGAGCAGGTCCTGATTCTCGAACCCGTGCTTCTGCAGCGCAGCGGCGATGCGCTCGGTCAGCGCCTTGGTTTCGGCGAACGTGAGCGTGAGACCGCTCTCGGTATCAACGATGGCAAGGCGCGAAGGATCACGGTCATGGCCGCGGTCGAAGTAGTCGATGGCACGCATTGTGCAGTTATCCCCAACGGTTGATTTCAGGGCCGGGTGCCCAAGTTGTAAGCGGTTCTGAGGTGTTGGCCATGGCCCGGGCCGCCAGAAAACAGGGCCGCGCTGCCACGCGCGCCAGCCAGGCGCGGGTCAGAGGCGCGCTGGCGAAGGCCTCTGGCCGGATCGATTCCATGCCGGCCAGCCAGCTGTAGGTCACCAGATCGGCAATCGAGAACGGGCCCATCAGCCATTCGCGTCCATCTGCCAGCCGGTCTTCGCAGCGCGCGGCGGCCTGATCGACCTTCGCCTCGCTGTCGGCCACTTGCGCCGGATCAATCGCGCCATCGTGCAGCGCCTGCCATCGACCGCGCAGATCGTCGGAGGCGACCGAGGCGGTGAACCCGGCAAAATCATTCGCCGGAATGGCCGCAATGGCGGATTGGGAATGCGCCAGATTGCCCAGCAGCGCCGCCGCCGGCGAAAGCCGCTCGGTGATCTGGCGGCACCACATCAGCATGTCCCAGTGCGCGTAAGC
>CAIKKO010000215.1 GCA_903828025.1 uncultured Sphingomonadales bacterium | reverse complement strand
GTGAACGAAGCTCTGCGCGATCGCGAGGCCACCGCCTTCGGGCCCGAGCATCGCCGATTCGGGCACCCAGCAATCCTCGAAATGCATGCGGGGATGGTCGGTGGGCATGTTGAAGGTCCACAGGTATTCCTCGATCACCAGCCCCTCGGTGGGATTGGGCACGAGCAGGCAGGTGATCCCGCGCGCGTCACCCGGCTCGCCCGCCGTGCGCGCAAAGACCGCGCAGTGGCTGGCGATATGCATGCCGGTGATCCACATCTTCTCGCCGTCGATCCGCCAGCCGGGGATGCCATCGCGCGTCTCGCGCACCGCGCGGGTTTCCATGTGCGTCGCATCCGAACCGTGCCGCGCTTCGGTCAGGCCGAACGACACGCGGCGGGTGCGCGCGAAACCGCCAAGGATGAACTCCTCCTGCTGTGCGGCGGTGCCGAAATGCTCGAACATGTTCACGAACGGGAAGTTCCCGACGATCGAATGCTCGTTCTGCAGATCGTTGTGCAGGCCAAGGCCCTTCTGCGTGAAGTGGTCGCGGATCACCGCCATCCACAGGTTCTTGCCATCCTTGCCGCCATATTTCTTGGGCGCGGAAAAGCGCCAGTGCCCGGAGGCATCGGCCCGGCGCGTCGCCTTGATCAGCAAGGCTTCCCATTCGTGGCGCGGCAGGCCCTGGTCCTCGAAATTGGTGCGCGCCCATTCGCGGCGGTGATCGAAGAAGCGGATATTGTCGTCCGCCTGTTCGAGCGGCTTGATCTCGCTATCGATGAAGTCATCGAGTTCGGCGAGGTAGGCGATGAGGTCTTCCGGCAGGTCGAAGTTCATGTGGTTTTCTCCCAAAGGCGACGCGCCTCGCTGAGCGCGGGGTATTTCGGCATATCGGCGGCAAGCGTATCGAGCGCGCGGCGGCGTAGCGCGGCGAGAAGGCCCGGTTCGGCCAGCGTGGTCGATCCGGCGAGGATCGCCTCGCTCAGTGGCTTGTCGTGCGGCGAGGGGCGCCCGGCCAATTCGCGGCGCACGATACCGAGCGCATTCTGCGCAACGGCGAGTTCAAACCGCTCGCGCCCGGCCATGTGCGGCTTGACCGTGGCGGCGAGCCATTCGGAAATGGCGGTGAGGATTTCGGCAGCGCTGGGCTCACCCTCGCCCGGCGGGGGCGGCGCGGCGGAAGGGGCCAAAGCCCGCGCGCGCTCGGCCTCGGGCGCATCGGCCTCGATCAGCAGTAGCAGGTCTAGGTCCTGCTCGGCAGCGCGGCGCGCAACGACCACGCGTTCGAGCGAGCGATCCGCGCCGCTCCGCCAGCCCTTGCCCATCGACAGCGCCGAAAGCGCCCACCACACCGTACGGTAGACCAGCCAGAACCGGAACCGCGCCGGATCGAACGCCGTGCCCCCGGCCGCCTCATAAGCGTGCGCCAGATCGGCGACGGAGCCGAGCCCGAAACCCTGTTTGTCGAGCCGCCCGAAGCGCCAGACGGTCATGCAGCCGAAGGCGAGATCCTCATGCGCGTCGCCGAGATGCGCCAGTTCCCAATCGAGCACGCCGGAAAGGTGGCCCTGATCGACCATCAGATTGCCGATGCGCAGATCGCCGTGGAGCACGCAAAGCGGCGCGGGCGGCGGCAGGTTGGCGCGCAGCCACGCAAGGCCGAGCGCGATCGGCGGGCGGTCCCCGCCCGCCTCGGCAAATTGCGCCGCCAGCGCCTCGACCCCGGCGGCGGGCTCGAGCACGGGCAGGAAGGGCAGGTCTGCCGGATCAAGCGCATGGATTTGCGCCATGGCGGCCGCAATCTCGCCGAGCAGTTCAGGCGGTGAAGAAAGCGCATTCTCCGGATCGGGCGAGCCGGGAACGCAGCGCATGATAAAGCCCAGGCCGAGATCATCCCCGGGCTCAAGATCGGCCACGACTTCGGGCGCGATCACCCCGCCGGCACGCGCGCAGCGGATCACGGCGGCTTCCTTGGCCATATCGAGCTGGCGATTCGCGACCCATTCGGCCGAGGGCGCGCGGCGCAGCACAAAGGCCTCCTCGCCAACATGGAACAGCCAGCTTTGCATGTTGGCACCGCCCGAGAGGCGCTCAAGGCCGGAAACCACCCCATCGAAGCCCGCCCGCGTCATCACGCGGTGCAGGCCACTGGCCAGATCCTCGGCAGGGGATAATCCGGCAGGGGTTTCGTGCAGGCCTTGTGCCATCCGCTCCTCTCGGCTGCCCATGCGGGGCAGTCTCGTTCCAGTCTGGCTCGTTCCAGTCTGGCGCGGACTATCCTTAATCGTGCGGTTAATGTCCAGCGATCCCCGCGCATTTGGTGATCGCGGCAGGCTGCACCGCGAGCACGACTGTTTGCGCCAACGAGTCTTGCGCCGTGTTCACAATCAGTTAGGCTGATAACCTAAAGGTAACCGTTGGAAGGGTAGTGGATCGCCATGGCGCGCCGTGGAATCAGCATGCACAGTTGGGTCGCGGTGGCCCTGTGGTGCACAGCTCCGCTGCTGCTGGTTGCTGCACCGGCGCAGGCCCGTCAGGTCGTCTCGCCGCAGAGCCAGCGCGATCTGGCTATCGAACAGCAGGTTTCCGCGATCGTGGCGCAAGGGCGCGGACGGATCGGTGTGGCGGCAGTCGATCTCGACGGCGGCGGCCAGATCATGATCAACGGCGATATGCCGTTTCCAATGGCCAGCACAGCCAAAGTCGCGGTTGCGGCCACTTATCTCGCCGGGGTCGAACAGGGCCGGTTGCGGCTCGACCAGTCCTTCCCGATGATGGTCCCGGTTTCGGAATCGGAAGATGCGCGCGGCCCCGTGGCGTCCGTCCGTCCGGGTGAGGTCATGACCGCGCAGAGCTTGATGGAGCTCAGCATCACGCGCAGCGACAACCATGCCACCGATGGCCTGATCGCAGCCGTCGGCGGGATCGGCGCGGTGAACAGCTGGCTCAGCCGGATCGGCATTACCGGACAGCACCTCGATCACACGATGGCGACGCTGGTGCGCGATGACGGCCG
>CAIKKO010000214.1 GCA_903828025.1 uncultured Sphingomonadales bacterium | reverse complement strand
GAGCACATTCTCCCCGGCCTGCGGGGTGAACGCGAACCGGCCGCGCGTGAACGCCCCGTGCATTGCGCCCAGCCGCGCGCCGTTGATCCACACTTCGGAGGCGTAGATGATGCCGTCGAACCGCAGCGCGAGCGCGCGGCCTGCGGCTGCGGGCGGCACGGTGAAGGCGCTGCGATACCAGTAGTCCTGCCGCGCGAGGGTTTCGGGCATCGCGAGGTTGTTGAGCCCGTAATAGGGATCGGGATAGACGCCCCGCTCGACCAGCGTGGTGAGCACCGTGCCCGGCACGGTGGCGGCATACCAGCGCTGCGTGTCCGCGCCGGGGCGCGAGAGCGTGGCACCGTCCGCCTCGGCCAGCGTGGGCGCAGCCGCCAGCATCCAGCCGTTCAGCTGCCATGTGCCGGGACCACTGGCGGCGAGCACGGGCTGCGGTTTCAGCGGCTTGGCGTGGGGCGCGCTGGGCGGCGCGGCGGAATGGGGGAGCAGCCACGGATCCTGCTGCTCGGTCAGGCCGATATTGGCGCGGCGCTGGAACGGCCA
Source organism: uncultured Sphingomonadales bacterium (assembly GCA_903828025.1). Lineage (GTDB taxonomy): Bacteria > Pseudomonadota > Alphaproteobacteria > Sphingomonadales > Sphingomonadaceae > Novosphingobium. The sequence continues at coordinate 21,638 of CAIKKO010000214.1, read as the reverse complement.
GCCGACCCCGACCTCGCGGAACTGGACGGTGGCAAAGTCCGGGCGCGCGGCGAATAGGCGCGCGGGATCGCGCACGCTGTCGTCCACCAGCGCACTCGCCAGCGCGCCCGCGAAGTGGGGCTGGCCGGTGCGCACGGGCGCGGCTGCGATGGTCGGCGCGATTGCCGGGGTCGGCATGGCCTGCTGCGCGGCGAGCTTGCCGTCCACGAACAGGCGCACGCTCGTGCCGTCGGCGATGACCGCCAAGTGGCTCCAGCGCCCGCTTTCCAGCGCAAGCGGGGCGGTGAGCGCCGCCGCGCCCGCGCGGTATACCGGCTTGCCGTCCTCCAGCAGCAGCGCGCGGCAGGGGGCGCAGTCCGGGCCGCCCAGCGCGATCAACGTGACCGTGCCGGTCTGGAGGCGATCGGGCAGAACCCAGGCCGCCAGCGTAAAGCGCGCGCCGGCCTGTAGCAGCGGGTTATCGGCGGGCAGGGCGTGCGCGATCCCGATGCCGCCTTCGAGGAAGCGCGCGTTGTAGGGGCCCGCCCCGTCCGGCGTCGCGGCGGCGAGCGGGAGGGGAGCCAGCGCGGCGGCGCCGAGCAGCAAATATGCGGCAACGCGCGTGATCGGTGGCATGGCTGGTCTCTCCCGTGTGGCTCCGTGTCTGGTTTCTGACAACGGTATCAATTGGCCTCATGCTAGGCGATTTTATATGAATGTGTCATGCATTAATTGGCTCCGCGCAGACACCCCGATACCACATCGGCATGGGTGCCCAGCACGACACTCGCGAGGCCCAGCGAGAGCGCGCCTTTGGTCATGAGCACGAACGGGCTGCTGACCCGGTGGCTGTCCGCTCCGGCGGGCAGGAGGCATTTGAGCGGCACGGCCAGATCCTGCCACTGGCCCGGGCTGAGTTTGGCGAGTTCGGGCAGCGCGACCGGAGCACCGCAGGCGGCATCCCCGCAGCGCGCCGCGAGCGTGACCGGCGCGCCGGGTTTCGCATCCAGCTTTAGCGTTAGCACCAGCAGCACATCGCCGTTGGTCTCGCGCGCCATGTCGACCGGTCTGGTGCTCTCCAGTTCGATCATGGCGGGCCTGGCCCCGGCGCGCAGCGTGATCTGGCGCGCGCCTTCCTGCACGTCCTTGTCCAGCGCGGTGATCGCGATCCGTCCGCCTATTGTCTGCGCGGGTACCGTGTCGACCCGCAGCGGCGGATTGTCCGGATCGGTGAGCGTGAGAGTCCAGCCCGGCGCGGCCTTTCCGCGCTGCAGGAACACGCCGGTCACCGCCTCTGCCGCAACGCCGGGGGCTTCGCTCAAGGGGGCCCACGCCGTCGGTCCCGCCGCCATGGTGAGCCCGAAGCCGAAGGGAAACTGCGCCGCATCGTCCGCCCGCGCGCTGCGCGGCCACGCCATCGGCAAGCGGCCCTGAAAGTCTGCGCCGCCCCGTGCGAACAGCACATCGGCCAGCCCGCCGCCTTCCGATCCGGGCAGCCATGCCACCACGAAAGCATCTGCGGCGTTGAGTTCGGGGTTCACGAACAAGGGCCGCCCGGTGAGCATGACCGCGACGACCGGCACGCCTTGTGCGCGCAAGGCCTGCATCGTCGCGAGCGGGCCCGTGAGGTCGCTGCGCAGCTGCAACGATCGGAGATCGCCCTGAAATTCGGCATAAGGCGTTTCGCCGAACACGACCACGGCAGCATCGGGTTTGTGCGTGAAATGCCCGTCCGGCGCGAGTTCGGCTGCGCCGCCGCCCGCTTCGGCTGCGGCCTTGATCCCCTGCCACAGCGTGGTCGCGCCGGGGAACAGCGTGTTGCTGAGGCCGGTGCCTTGCCAGCTCAGGGTCCAGCCGCCGGATTGGCGCGCGACATCATCCGTGCCGTCGCCCGCCACCAGAATCTGCGCGCCCGGCCGCAGCGGCAGGACGCCAGTGTTCTTGAGCAGGACCAGCGACTTGCGCACCGCTTCGCGCGCGACGGCGCGGTGATCGGGGCTGCCGAGCACATCCCAGCGCCCGGCGAGCAGCCGCGTGGAGGGCGCGCCCGCTTCGAACAGCCCGAGCCGCATTTTCACGCGCAAGATGCGCGCAACCGCATCGTCCAGCCGCGCCATCGGCACGGTGCCGTCCTGCACTTGGCGCAGCAGGCTGTCGCGCAAAGGCTTCCAGCTATCGGGCGCCATGATCATGTCCACCCCGGCGAGCAGCGCTTGCGGGCAGCTTGCGGTGGTGCAGCCGGGGATCTGGCCGTGCGCGTTCCAATCGGTCACGACCATGCCGCCGAACCCGAGCCGGTCCTTGAGCAGATCGGTGACAAGCGCCTTGCTCCCGGCGATCTTGACCCCGTTCCAGCTCGAAAAGCTGGTCATTACCGTGGCGACGCCGTTCTCGATCGCGGGGAGGTAGGGCGCGCCGTGGACCAGCCGCAGGGTGGTTTCGTCGATTTTCGCATCGCCCTGATCGCGTCCGTTCTCGGTCGCGCCATCGGCGAGGAAATGCTTGGTGCTGGCCAGCACATGCGGCCCCGCGAGCATCGGCGCGGTCGAGGGTGGGCCTTGCAACCCGCGCACCATCCGCCCGACATAGCTGGCAACGAGCGCCGGATCGGACGAATAGCCTTCGTAAGCGCGGCCCCAGCGGTAATCCTGCGGCACGGTCACGGTCGGCGCGAACGTCCATTCCTGACCGGTCACGCGGATTTCCGCGGCGGTGGCCGCACCAATGCGCTCGATCAGATCGGGATCACGCATCGCGCCGAGGCCGACATTGTGCGGAAACAGCGTCGCGCCGATGATGTTGCTGTGGCCGTGGACCGCGTCCGTCCCCCAGATCGCCGGAATGCCCGGACAGCCCGGCCGGTCCCGAGTCGAGGCCGCGTAAAACGCGTCGGCCAGCTTGAGCCAGTCCGGCGCGGGGGCGAGGTCGTTGCCGCCGGGGCCGGAGTTTCCGCCGTTGAGCACCGAGCCGAGATTGTACTTTTCCACATCGGCGGGGGTGAGGCTGGCGATATCGCCCTGAATGACCTGGCCGACTTTGCACGCGGCATCCATTTTCGCGAGAATCGCGGAAATCCGCGCTTCATCGGCGTCCGAAACGACTTTGGGCCAGGCAATTTGCGGCCATGCGGCAGGGTGAATTGTGGAAGACTGCGGCGCGGAGGGGGGCGAATCGGCGGCACGGAGCGGAGAGGAAAGCGCGGCGAGCGCGGCGCTCGTCAGCAAAATTGTGGCAACCCGGATCATCGCTTGGCTTTCTCCCCCGCCTCGAAACCGCGTGATACCGGCGGATTCCGAGAATAATTAAACATGATGATATAAATATCCTGACAACGTTGACATTAGACGGCCAATGCGCGTATTTCAAGCACGCCAGACGCTCCCGGCACGATGGATCAGGAGTGCTGACTGGGAGCTAGAGCAGGGCGGCACCGGTGCGGTGTCGGCCGCCAAACAGGAGGGGAAAGTTGATGTCTCAAGGTTTTATCCGCCCGAGAACGGTGCTGCTGGGTGCAGCTTCGATGCTTGCCTTGCTGGTTTCGAATCAGGCCGCCGCGCAGGCTGCCCCGCAGCAAGCCGCCCAAAATGCGGGTGCGGGAGCGGCCGCTGCGGATGACGCGGCCGCGCCGATCGTCGTCACCGGCTTTCGCCGTTCGCTTGAAGCCGCGCTCGATGCCAAGCGCAATTCGAACCTCATCATCGAATCGGTGAGCGCCGAAGATATCGGCAAGTTCCCCGATCAGAACATCACCGAATCGCTGCAGCGCCTGCCGGGCGTGCAGATCGACCGCGAGAACGGGCAGGGCACCAAAGTCCGCATCCGGGGCCTCGAGCAGAACGTCACCGTGCTCAACGGCGAGCTGTTCGTGACCGGGCAGGAAGTGTTCAAAGTGGGCGAGGGCAACTTCACCCGCACCGACAGCCTGGAAAGCGTGCCGTCCGAACTCATCGGCGGGGTCGAAGTGTTCAAGTCGCCCAACGCCGCGCTGCTCGAAGGCGGGCTTGGCGGCATCGTCAACCTCAAGACGCGCAACCCGCTCGATCTGAAGCGCGGGCTGACCATCGCGGGCAACGCCCGGCTCAACAAGGCGAGCGGCATCGAAGGCTGGAAGCCGACCGGCGCGCTGGTGGCGAGCTACAACTTCAACGACAAGTTCGGCGTGATCGTTTCGGGCAGCTACAGCAAGACCAACGGCCACTACGACATTCTCGGCGGCGAAAACCGCGGCAACTGGGCGTTCGGCGCAGGCCGCCGCGATACCGCGACGGTGCCGACCAACTACTACGCGCCCGAATACCGCTACGTGACCGACCGCGAGCAGTACCGCACGCGCTGGGGCGTTTCGGTGGGCCTCGCGTTCCGGCCGACCGACACGCTGAGCATGGACCTGCAGTACTTCCACTCCGATCTCAAGGTGGACACGCGCGAGGGTTCGGTGAAGTTCCCGTTCGGCCAGGGCGAATCGCTCGGGCTGCTGCCGGGCTACAAGATCGACAGCAACGGCGTGCTCGAAAGCGGCACGATCCGCGCGCAATCGGCCGAGGCGATCTCGGTGGTGGACGAGTCCAGCATCCGGTCGGACAACCTGCAGTTCAACACCAAGTTCGACAACGGCAGCAACTTCCGCGCCACCGTGGCGGCGACCTATTCGACCGGCAAGCTGCTGCGCGATGTCGCCAACAACGACGTGCGGTTCACCAAGTACACTGTCCGTCAGGGCGCGGTGGGCGGCCCGCTGACCGATGGCGTCGCGCTCAACAGCGCCGCGCCTTCGACATTCGATTTCACTTACAAGAACGGCGATTTTCCGACCTTCGGCATCGCTCCGGGCAGCCCGGCGGATTTGTTTGGCAACCCGGCCAACGGCTTCTTCAAGTCGCACTGGGCGTTCGGGGATCGCTCGAAGATCGACGGCCACTCGATCCGCGCTGATTTCGCGTGGGACGTTAACCCGTCCGAATCCGGCAAGATCACCATCAGCGCGGGCTTCCGCTATGGCCAGCGCAAGGTGGACTTCACCTCGGGCCGCTATCTGGCGGACTATTCGGGCAAGGGCGAGATCGACGCGACCAAGATCCCGCTGGCCGAACGCGACCCCACGTTCAACTACAACTACACGCCGTTCGGCTACTTCCAGGACGGCGCGATCGGCTACAAGATCTGCGATCTGCCCGAAGCCAACAAGCCCGCCGCGTTCAAGGGTTGCAGCCGTTTCGGCAATTCGCCCGCGCTGATCACGCCCTATGATACGTTCACCAGCAATGCGGGCCGGGTGGAAACGCTGCTCAATCCCAATGTTCCGGGCGGCAAGCTCTTGATCCAGAACCGCGCGCAGATGGTGAATGCGCTGAAGTGGATCCAGAGCCTGTATCCGTCCACGCCGTTCAGCTTCTTCCAGGATCCGCTGCAGACCTTCCTCGTCAAGGAAGAGACCAAGACCGGCTATGTCATGGCCGATATCGGCGGCAAGGATGACACGTTCCATGTCAACGTCGGCCTGCGCATTGTCGATACCAAGCTCAAGGTCGACCAGAACCAGGGCACCGCGAACCCGACATACTGGGGCACCGACAGCTGGAACGGGGTGGTCAAGGACTTCGACACGACCAGCGTCGAGCGGTCGTACACCGACTTCCTGCCGAGCCTGAACGTGGTGGTCGATGCGACCGATGCGATCAAGGTGCGCGCTTCGGCGGCCCGCGTCGTCTCGCGCCAGCCGCTGTTCGATTTGGGCCGGGGCTTTGCGACCGATTTCACCCGCGATGCCGCGACCGACAAGTTCCTGTTCACCAGCGGCAGCCGGGGCAACGCGGGGCTCGATCCTTACCGCGCCTATCAGTTCGACCTTGGGCTGGAATACTACTTCGGCCGTCAGGGCTTGGTTTCGGCCGGGTTCTTCTGGAAGGAAGTCGATAGCTTCGTCGTCACGCAGACCGTGCCGGTGTTCGTGAACGATCAGGCGGGCGGGCGGATCGGTCCGGTGTCGCAGCCGGTCAACGGTTCGGGCGGCCGGGTCAAGGGCTTCGAACTGGCGGCGCAATATGCCTTCCCGTTCGGGCTCGGCTTCACCGCGAACTACACGTTCTCGGATTCCACCACCGAGTTCAGCAACGATTTCGTGGCGGGCCTGCCGCTGCCGGGTGTGTCGAAGCATTCGTTCAACGGGCAGGTCTATTTCGAAACCCACGGGTTCGCGGCGCGTGCGTCGTATTCATGGCGTTCGAAGGCCTATCTCGGCAACTTCGGCTTCGGCGATGGCGGGGTGACGCGCACGCTCGGCATCTACCAGAAGCCTTATGGCCAGCTCGATGGGCAGGTTTCGTATCAGGTGACGCCGAACTTCAACGTGTTCCTCGAAGGGATCAACCTGAACAAGGAAAACACCAAGACTTACCTGCAGTTCCCCGAACTGCCGTTCCGGTATGAATCGGGTTCGCGCCGGGTGTTCGCGGGTGTGAAGTTCAACTTCTGACCAGACTCCTCTCCCTCGGAGTCACTGGGGGGAGGGCCGATGGCCTTCCCCCCTTTCTTGTCCTGCGCGCGGGCATGGCCATGCTATCGCGCGATGTCTTTGCCAGCACCGGGCCAACGTCATGACTACGCATGAACCTCTGCGCTCCATCCTGATTGTTGGCGGCGGAACGGCCGGGTGGTCGGCGGCGGCGCTGCTGGCCAACGTGCTTGCGCCATCGGGCTGCAAGATCACGCTGATCGAATCGAGCGATGTGCCCACCGTCGGCGTGGGCGAGGCGACGATCCCGCCGGTGTTCGAGTTTCTCGGCCATTGCGGGATCGACGAGGTTGATTTCATTCGGCATTGTCAGGCGACGTTCAAGCTGGCGATCCGGTTTGACGACTGGCTGGAGCCGGGGCACCGCTACTGGCACCCGTTCGGGAACCTCGGCGTCACGATCAACCAGCGCCCGTTCCATCACTACTGGTGGAAGAACCGCGCCGAGGGGCACGGCGAGACGTTTGCCGATCTGTGCCCCGCGATTGCGCTGGCGGAGCATGGCAAGTTCGCCTTCCCGCCGCCCGATGGTAGCTTCCCCGGCGGTGCGCTCAATTATGCGCTGCATTTCGATGCCGGGCTGGTGGCGCAGTATTTGCACCGCCATGCCGTGGCCAAGGGCGCGGCGCACATCGACGCGCGCATCGCCCGCGCTGACCTCGCCGAAGACGGGGCGATTGCGGCGGTCGTGCTGGAGGATGGACGGCGCCTTGAAGCCGACTTCTTCATCGACTGCTCGGGCTTCCGGGGCCTGCTGATCGAAGGCGCGCTCCATGCGGGCTATGACGACTGGACGCACTGGCTGCCGTGCGACCGCGCGGTGGCGATGCCGACCGAGACTGTCGGCCCGCCCGCGCCTTATACGATTTCCGCCGCGCATGCCGCCGGTTGGCGCTGGCGCATTCCGCTGCAATCGCGCGTGGGCAACGGCTATGTCTATTCGAGCGCGCATGTCAGCGACGACGCGGCGGCTGATACCTTGCGCCAGGCTGTGCCGGGTGCGCCGCTGGCCGAGACGCGCTTCCTGCGTTTCACCGCCGGGCACCGCAAGGCGTTCTGGGTGAAGAATTGCCTCGCGGTGGGGCTTTCGAGCGGGTTTCTTGAACCGCTGGAATCGACCAGCATCCACCTCATCCACACCGCGCTCAACCGGCTGCTGGATTACTTCCCGGACCGGCACTGCGATCCCGTGCTGGCGGCGGCCTACAACCGCGAGGCGGCGGACGAATACGCGCATATCCGCGATTTCCTGCTGCTGCACTATCTGCCCAACCGCCGCGTGGGCGAGCCGTTCTGGGATGCGATCCGCGCGCAGACTCCGCCGGATTCGCTGGCGCAGAAGCTGGACTTGTTCCGCCGCACCGGGCGTATCGTCTCGCGGCGGCGCGAGCTGTTTGCCGACGTGAGCTGGTTCTTTGTCGCGGCGGGCATGGGGATCGTGCCCGCCGCGCTCGATCCGCTGGCCGATGCCGCGCCGTTTGAGGATGTGCGCGGGGTGATCGGGCAGATCAGCGAGGTGATGCAGCGCTACCGGGCCGCCGCGCCGACGCACGCGGCGATGCTCGGGCGGTTGCTCGATCCGGCTGAAACGCGGCGGCCTTCGTTCGCGCAAACCTGGGGCCACCGGTGATTATCGGGCTGGAACTGGGCGGAACCAAATGCGTGGCCAGTCTGGCGCGGGGGCGCGAGGTGCTGGATCAGCGCCGCGTGCCGACGGCGGACGCGCGCACCACGGTGGTGGCGCTGTGCGCGATCCTTGACGCATGGACCGCGGCGCATGCGGTTCAGGCCATCGGCGTCGCAGCGTTCGGGCCGATCCGCACCGATCCCGCCGCGCCCGATTTCGGCACGTTCCTCGCCACGCCAAAGCCCGGCTGGCAGGGGTTTCCGCTCGCCCAGCATCTGGAGCGGCGCTACGGCCTGCCGGTCGGGCTCGACAGCGATGTCAACGGCGCGGCGCTGGCCGAGGGGCGCTGGGGCGGGGCGCAGGGCATGGCCAACCATGCCTATATCACCGTCGGCACCGGGGTCGGCGTCGGGCTGGTGGTGGGGCACCGCACCATGGCAGGCCGCGCGCACAGCGAAATGGGGCACATCTTTGTCGACCGCGCGCCGGGCGATAGCGCGCCGGGCACGTGTCCGTTCCACGGGGCCTGTGTCGAAGGGCTGATTTCCGGCCCCGCGATTGCCGCGCGCGCGGGGCAGGCGGGGGAAACGCTGGACGAAAGCCATCCGGTCTGGAATCAGGTCGTCCATGTGCTTGCGCGGCTTGTCCATACCATCGTGCTGACCGGCGCGCCCGAGCGGGTTGCCCTGGGCGGCGGAGTGCTGGCCGCGCGGCCCGGGCTGATCGCGCGGGTCGATGCGGCGGCGCGCGCCAGCCTTGGCGGCTATGCGCAAGTGCCGGTCGCGATTGGGGCGCCGTTGCTGGGCGATCAGGCGGGTCCGCTGGGCGCGCTCGCGGTTGCGCTGGACAAGCTGGAGGGCGCTGCCGCGTGACGCTGAAACCGTGAATTTGGGGCTCCCGCGCGCGGGCTATCAAGGCGCGACCATCGAGGATGCCGGGGCGCACAACACCCGCATCGTGCTGCGCGCGATCCGGGCGCATGGCACCTTGACCAAGGCCGATCTCGCTCGCCAGACCGGCCTCGCGCACCCCACTATCACCAACATCACCAAGCGCCTGATCGCGCGCGGGCTGCTGCGCACCGCGGGCATGCAGCGCGGCGGGCGGGGCCAGCCCGCGACGCGGCTGGTGATCAATGCCGAGGGCGCGCATGCCATCGGCATCAACGTCGACCGCGATCATATCACCATGGTGCTGGCCGATTTTGCCGGCACGGTGAAGGCCCGGCTCGATCAGGAAATCGCCTTTGCCCTGCCCGAGCAAGTGCGCGCGTTCTATCGCCGCCAGCTTGACCGGCTGCTGGCGATGGCGGGGGTGGAGCACAGCGCCATCGTCGGCATCGGCCTTGCGCTGCCCGACGGGCTGGGGGTGATCGACTTGCCGGGCATGCCGGCCGAGTATGTGCAGTGGTCCGGGGTCAATCTGGCCGCGCTGTTTGCCGATCCGCTGGGGCGGCCGATCTTTGTCGAGAATGATGCCGCTGCCGCTGCCATCGGCGAAATGCAGTTCGGGCGCGGCCAGAAGGCCCCGAGCTTTTTCTACGTGCTGATCAGCTATGGCCTCGGCGGCGGGCTGGTGGTTTCAGGCCAGTATGACCGCGGCGCGGATGGCCGCAGCGGCGAGATCGGCTTCATGCCCGTGCCCGGCGAAGCGGGCGGCACGGTGCCGCTCCAGTCGATTGTCTCGATTGCCGGGCTCAATCGCCGTCTGGCGCAAGCGGGCCGCCCGCCGTTTGCGCATGGCGAGGCGCTGGGCAGCGACGGCGCGTTGCAGCGGATTTTCGATGACTGGATCGAGGAAGCGGCGCGGGCGCTGGTCCAGCCGCTGGTGGCGGTCAACCTGCTGATCAATCCGGGGGTGGTGCTGGTGGGCGGCCGCTTGCCGATCCCGCTGCTCGAACGGCTGACCCAGCGCACCAATCTCCTGCTGCGCAGCGGCGGGCGCGATGCTCCGGCGATTGCGCCAGTGCTCCCCGCCGCGCTGGCGGAGGATGCCTCTGCGGTCGGTGCGGCGCTGTTGGCGTTTGATGATCTGGCCTTGCACGCCGAGGATGTGGTCTGAATCAGGGTATGGGCGGCTCGGCGCGAGGCGGCCCGCTGCTGCGGCGGATGAGCAATTCGTGCGCGAGCAGCACGTCGCCGCCCTCTGCCTCCCCGCGCAGAACGGCGAGCAGCATGTCCATCGCCCGGTAGGCCATATCCTCCACCGGCTGGCGGATCGTGGTGAGCGGCGGCCAGACCACGCGCGAAATATCGGAATCGTCGAAGCCGACCACTGAGACGTCTTCCGGCACCGAGAGGCCGCATTCGCGCGCGGCGGCCACGGTGGCGGCGGCCATGTCGTCGTTCTGGGCGAGAATGGCAGTCGGCGGGGGATCGAGCGCGAGCAGCCGCCGCGCCGCGACGAGCCCGGATTCGAACGTGAACAGCCCGGATTCGATCATTTCGGTGCGCAGCGGAATGCCGCTTCGGGCCAGCGCCTGCATATAGCCGACCAGCCGGGCATCCGCCGCCGCGTGGCTGGGATCGCCCTTGATGATGCCGATGCGGCGATGGCCCAGCGCGATCAGGTGCTCGGCGGCTTCCTGCGCCGCCGCGACATCGTCCATCGCCACCGAGGGCCCCTGCCCAAGCAGGCGAGTGGGCGAAATCCGCGCGAACGGCAGCCCGCCCTCACGCAGTTCGCGCATCAGCGCGGCGTTGTCGGAGGCGGGCGGGGCGAGCAGCACCGCATCGAGCGCGGCGGAGCGCAGCAGCGCGATGATCTCGTCCTCGCGCTCGGTCACCGATTCCACCGGCAGCACCACAAGGCGGAAGCGCTCGCCATGGAGCCGCTCCAGCGCGCCTTTCTGCAGTTCGACCACATAGCTCGGGCTGGGCTTTTCATAGACCAGCCCGATCAGATACGAGCGGCTGCGCACGAGGCCCTGCGCCGCGACATTGGGGGTGTAGCGCAGCTCGCGCATCGCCTCGCGCACGCGGGTCTTGACCGCTTCGGTGACATGCGGCTCGTTGTTCATCACGCGGCTGACCGTCTTGGCCGAGACGTCGGCCAGCTTGGCGACATCGACAATCGTGGACCGCCTGGTCTTGCGCATCCCGGTCAGCCCGCGCGGATCGGAGTGGGGGCTGGGCGGGCCATCAACATGGTGCAGGCAAGCTTCCTTGGGGCAGGCGGGCTGGGATCGTTCTCCGGCTCAATACAACCAAGCGGCGGCCAATTGCAAAGTCTGGTTCTGCAGGCGCGGCCTGACGTTTTCAGGCCTTGAGATCGGGGGTGAATTCCCCGTCGATCAGCACGAACACGATGCGGCAATTGCGGTCCGAGCGGTTGGCCCAGCCGTGGTTGGTGCCGCGCTGGATCACGATATCGCCCGGATAGCAGGTGGTCTCGCCCTCATCCATGATCAGCACGAGCTCGCCTTCGATCACGATGCCGTAGTCGATGGTTTCGGTGCGGTGCATCAGCGCGTGGCGCGCGCCGGCCTTGGCCGCGTTGGAGGCATGGCCCGCGCCGATTTCGGCGAAGTGCGCGGCGGCTTCTTCGGGAGTCATGGTGCGGATGCCGTCACCCTCGGGCGGAATGTCGAGCACGCGGATGCGAGTGCCGTGCTTCGGCGGGGCGAGCATGATGCCGGATTCGGGCGGTTCGCCTGAAGCCGCGTCGATGGGGGCGGGGGTGCTCTGCGTGTTCCACACCTCGTGGAACATCGGCCCGATCGCGCCGCCGACTTGCTGGACCCGCGCCACCGCGCTGTCTTCCTGAAGGATCGCGCGCCCGGCCGCATCGTGGCCCGTGACAATGCGCCGCACCGGTTTGACGTCCATATAAACCCCCGCAATCGTTATGTATTTGCCGAACAAATGGATGGAATCCCATCTTCATCGGTAATGCCGATGAACGGCGCTCAGGTCAATGCGCCGGGCCCTTGCGGTGCGCGCCAAACAAGTCTGCGGGCAGGCGCGAGACGGCAAACACGGCGAGGGCGAGCAGCACGACCACCATGATCGCGCCGGGCAGCAGGCCGCTGAGCCGCGCGGCGGCATCGTGGCCGCCCACCGCAAAATAGGCGCTGCCGACCAGCGCGATGCCGAACGCGCCGCCCAGTTGCTGCGCGGTGCGCAAGGTCGCGCTCGCGGTGCCGGCATGGCTGCGCGCGACATCGGAGACGGCAATCGGTCCGAGCGGGCCGGAGAGCGTGCCGAACCCGATCCCCGCCAGCGCGAGCAGCGCCACCAGCAGCGGGCCGTGGCCCGTGCCGCTGCGGATCAGCAGCAGCACCGCGAGGATGCCCATCGCCATCAGCACCCCGCCGATCATCGGCAGCACGCGCCCGAGCCGGGGCAGCAGGCGCGGCACGATGAGCCCCATGGCCAGCATCACGCCCGCGCCGAACGGCACATGCACCAGCGCGGTGCCGAGCGGGGTCAGCCCGAGGCCTTGTTGCAGCGAGACTGCAAAGATCATCAGAAAGCCGATGGAGGCGCTGGTGAACGCCATCGCCGCGATCACGCCCCAGCGGAAGCTGCGAAGGCCGAACAGCGCGGGCTCGATCATCGCGGGCAGGCCTGCAGCCCGCCGCGCCGCCGCGCGCCGCCAGCCGAGCAGCACGAGCGCGAGGCCCAGCGCGAACAGCGGCGCTGCGCCGCGCAGGCCGAGCAGTTCGCGCGCCTGGATCAGCGAAAACAGCAGCGCGCCAAAGCCACTCGCAAACACCGCCGCGCCCGCCAGATCAATGGCGAGGCCCCGGTGCTGGTCGGCAGTGGAGGGCAGAGTGGTGCGCCCCATCAGCAGCGCAAACAGGCCGATGGGCAAATTGATCAGGAAAATCAGCCGCCAGCCCAGCCCGAACAGGTTCATCTGGATGAGCAGGCCGCCAATGATCGGGCCGACAATCGCGGCCAGCCCGATGATCATGCCGAACCACGCCAGCCGCGAGACGCGCTCCAGCGGGGTGTAGAGCAATTGCACGATGGCCATGGTCTGCGGCCCCATCATCGCGCCCGCGCCGCCTTGCACCACGCGCGCCAGCACCAGTTGCAACGGGCTTTGCGCCAGCCCGCACAGCATCGAGGCGCAGACGAACCCGCCCACGCCACCCAGAAACAGGCGGCGGTGGCCAAAGGCATCGCCCAGCCGCCCGCCCAGCAGCAGCAACGCGCCGAGCGTGAGCAGATAGCCCGCCACGATCCACTGCATCGCGGCCGGGGAGGCGCCCAGCCCGGTGCGGATCGCGGGGAGCGCGGTGTTGATGATCGTGGAATCGGCGACTTCCAGCACCACCGCCGTCAGCACGGTGAAGAACGCGAGCGCGCGCTGGCGTTCATCCAGTTCGTGCGGCAGTCTTTGGCCCGACCCCGCCTGATCCTGCTGTGCCGCCACCTCGCCCCCGATTAAACTAAAATCTCGCTTCTATTATGGACCGCTCTGGCTTATGGTCAAGGGCGTGCGCAATGCGGTCAAGCCGCAGGCACCCAAAAAACTGTTGGGGGAAAACAACTTGGCCATCACATCAGCGGCAGATCGCAAGCCCGGGCTCGCGCAAGGGCTCACTGTCATCATCGCGGGTTTTCTGCCGATTCTGGCGATTGTCTCGATGTTTCCGGCGATCCCGGCGATCATCGGCCATTTCGCGCCGACCGATCCCACGGCGGGCACCAAAGTGCCGTCGATGGTCACCGCGCCGGGGCTGACCATTGCACTGGTCGCGCTGTTCGCGGGCTATCTGGTCGACCGGTTCGGGCGGCGGACCTTGCTGCTGATCGCCACGTTTTTCTACGGCATCATCGGGGCCGCGCCGTTTTTCCTTGAGCACCTCGATGCGATCTACGCCTCGCGCCTGCTGCTCGGGCTGTGCGAGGCGGCGATCCTCACCACGATCAACACGCTGATTGCGGATTACTGGCCCGACGAGGGCCGCCGCAAGTGGCTCGCGCTGCAAGGGCTGGTGGGCCCCGCGCTCTCGTCGCTGATGATCTTCTTTGCCGGCACGATGACCGCGTGGCGCTGGAACGGGATTTTCCTGCTCTATCTCCTCGCCCTCCCGATCTTCGCGGCGATGCTGCGCTATATGTACGAGCCCGCGAGCGATGCCACCGCGCGCAAGATGCTGGGCATGGACGAGCGCAGCGTGGAAGGCTTCCCCTGGGGCGCGATGGGCGGCATTGCGGGCCTCACGCTGTTTTCCTCGGCGATCTACTATGTGTTCATCGTCAATGGTGCGACCGTTTGGCAGGAGCTGGGCGTGACCGATCCGCAGAGCATCGGCCAGATCACCGCGCTGCCCACGCTGTTCATTCTGGCGGGCGCGAGCCTGTTCTGGTGGCTGGGCCATCGCGGCGTGTCCTCGCCGGTGCTGATCGCGATTTTCCTCGGCTTTCTGGGCGCAGGGCTAGCCGTCATGGGTCTGGCGCATGGCTGGCAGGGCATGATCCTCGGCATGGCGCTGCAGCAGACCGGCGCGGGCATGGCGATCCCCACGCTGATCGCCTGGGCGCAGAGCCAGCTGCCGTTCCAGCATCGCGGGCGCGGCATGGGCATCTGGACCGCGACGTTCTTCTTCGGCCAGTTCTCCTCGCCGCTGCTCGTCAGCGTGCTGCGCGGCACAATGGGCACGATGCAGGGCGCGTTTCTGGTCGCCGGGATCATCAGCGCGGTGGGGGCGGTGCTGCTGCTGCTCGTGCTGTCCGGCGCGGGGCGGAAGGGCAAAGCGGGATAGGTTGGGTGGACAAACCGGCCTGTCATTGGCGGCAGCTTATGGCCTGCGGGGATAAAAAGCTGCCGTTCCGGATACGACCCTGTTGCTGCCGATAGCATCGTATGCGAAGCGAATGCATGAACACGCAAATCCGCTATTCCGCAGTAAAGCTGCTCAGCTGCGAATGCTTAATCGCTGTCATGGTTTTTTGGCCGATGATGCCAGGGTTCAGCGATGGCCTCGTCTACACGAAGGCGCTGTTCAGTCCAGGAATGTCCATATTCCGATGGGTCGCAGAATGCATCGGATTCGCCATGCTGCTTTATCTCATGCCTTTGATCGCGCATGCCATTCGAGGTAAGCCCATGTTCGAAACTGTGGACAGCATCGCACACGTAAATCTAATCCGAACACGATCCTTTCAGATTGCCGATGTAATTTCGCTGGAGCCACAAAAAGGCGGCAATGCCTTACTTAGGTTGGCGAATTCACCACCAGTTGTCGTGCCCATTTTTTTAAGCCCAAACCGCCGTGACGCGCTAAGTTTACTGCAGGGGCTAGCAGCTTTGTAGAAACGCTGAGCGAGTTCATCCTGACCGCTTCACACGACTTTCTTGCCATAACGGAGCCAATGCGTTGGCTCCGAAAGCCGCCGTTGGTTCAGGCCGCGCTGCCGTCTAGCGCGACGAGCGATAAATGCGAACCACACTCGCCCCCAAACCCGTCTACCCTGAGCTTGTCGAAGGACTGTTTTTCTTTGGGGGCATGCGCGTCGGCCGCAAAAAGACGTGCAGTGCTTCGACAAGCTCAGCATGGACGGGGGATTGGGCAGTGTTTCAGCTTTCATGCAGCATGCGCTAAAGCGCCGCTTCCTCCGCCTTGCGCAGCTGCATCAGCGCGCGGCGGGCCCTGATCGCGCCCGCGTCGGTCTTGAGGATCGCGGGGCGGGCATCCCAGAAGTCCGCGCTGCCGAGCGCGCGCTGCGCGGCTTCGATCATCGGCTCGTCTTCGTCGATGAACACCTGACGCGCCATTTCGGCGGCGGCATCGTTGTCCTCGTGATCGTAGAAATAGTGCGAGGACGTCGCGGTTTCGGGCGTGATGATATGCGGGTTCATCATGCTCGGCACGACCATGTCGGCGCGCTGGGTGCCCGCGCGCGCGAGGCCGACGGTCAGCGCCATGGCGGCAGGGGCATGCCAGCGCATGTGCAGCCACTGGTCGACTGTGTCGCCCGGCTGCAGCATCGGCTTTGACCATTCGGGCGGCTCGACAGCGGTCATGTCCCAGTTGTTCCAGATCGCGCCATCATCCTCATGCCACACGGTCTGTTCGCCGTGGAAGATCGAGCCGTTCACGCCGAAGCTCTCGACATGGAGGAATTCGGCGTGGGTCAGGTCCATCAGGTTGTCGGTGATGAGCTCGTAGTGGCCTTCGATCCTGAGGTGCCCGCGCCGCATGCCCGCATCGGCATCGAGGAAGCCGAAATCGGGGATCGTCGCGGGATCGGCGAGCGCGGGATCGCCCGGCCAGAACCACAGACCGCGATGCTGCTCGACAATCGGCATGCTAGCGGCGCTGACATGCGCCGGGGGATCGCCGGGGAAGGGCGAGTGGACACAGCGCCCGTCCGGACCGAAGCCCAGCCCGTGATAGCGGCAATGCACCACGTCGCCCTCGCGGTGGCCCATGCTGAGCGGCACGAAGCGGTGCGGGCAGCGGTCCGCGAGCATCGCCCAGCCGCCGTCATCCTTGCGGTAGATCAGCCAGGGCTGGTCCAGCAGCGTGCGCGTGAACAGCACATCGCCTGCCACTTCGTCGGCCCATGCGGCCATGTACCAGAGGTTTTTGACGTAGCCGGTCATATCGAACCTGCTTTCAGAAGTTCCACCGCATGGGCCGCCGCCCGCGCCGTCAGCGCCATGTAGGTGAGTGAGGGGTTCTGGCTGGCGCTGGAGCTCATCTGCGCGCCATCGGTGACGAACAGGTTGGCCACATCATGCGTCTGGCTCCACTTGTTGAGCACCGAGGTTGCCGGATCGGCTCCCATGCGCGCGCCGCCCATTTCGTGGATCGCGGTGCCGCCCGCGCCGGGCCGGTCGAAGCCGAACATCACTTGGCCGCCCGCCTTGGCGAGCATTTCGGCGGCATCGGCCTTGGCCTGCGCGAGCGCGGCGTTTTCCTCTGCGCCGAACGCGAACTGGATGTGGAGCTGGGGCATGCCGTTGCTGTCGGTCTTGCTGCGGTCGAGCGTCAGGCGGTTGGCGGCGCGCGGCACGCAATCGGCGAAGGCGACGAGCACCATGCGCCACGGGCCGGGCTTGCGCAGCTTCGCCTTGTAGTCCGCGCCGATCCCGGCCTCGCGCTTGCCCGCCGTCCACGTCGGTTGGAGCGCGCCGCCCTGAAACGAGAAGCCGCGCGTGTGGCCGGTGCCGTCCATCGTCGCCATGTTGCGGTAGCGCGGGATGACCACGCCGGTGGGGCGGTTGCCGAAGCTGGTCCACTGCTCGAACCCTGGCATGATCGCGGCGGCAGAAAGCGTGTTGGCGTGGTCCATGATATGGGTGCCGAGCACACCGCTGCTATTGCCGAGGCCATTTGGCGCGGCCTCGCTGGCCGAATTGAGCAGGAGGTGGACCGAGTTGAACGCGCCCGCGTTGAGGAACACCATGCGGCCCGTGGCCGACTGGCGCGCCTTGGTCTTGCTGTCGATCCAGCGCACGCCGGTGACTTTGCGCGTGGCCGGGTCGTAGTCGATGTGCTCGACCGCCGCGTCGGTGATCAGCGTGAGGTTGCCGGTCGCCTGCGCGGCGGGCAGCGTGCTCGATTGGGTGGAGAAATACGCGCCGTAGGAGCAGCCGCGCGCGCAGATCGAGCGGCTTTGGCAGGCACCGCGCCCTTCCTTCTCGACCGTCAGGTTGGCGGTGCGGCCGATGGTGAGGCACCGCTCGGGCCACGTTTCGCGGATACGCTCGCGCACCGCCTGCTCGACGACGTTGAGCGCGAAGGGGGGGAGGAACTTGCCGTCGGGCAGCTGCGGCAGGCCTTCCGCCGCGCCCGCGACGCCGATGAAGTCCTCGACCTTGTCGTACCACGGGGCGAGATCGGCGTAGCGGATCGGCCAATCGGTGCCGTGGCCATCGCGCTTGTTCGCGCCGAAATCGTAGTCCGACCAGCGGTAGCTCTGCCGCCCCCATGTGAGCGAGCGCCCGCCAAGCTGGTAGCTGCGGAACCAGGTGAACGCGGTGTCCGCCCCCGTCTGGTAGGGGTTTTCCGCGTCATTCACGAAGTGGCCTTGCGTGAATTCGGTGAAGTGCCGGTTGAGCGCCTGCACCGGGTATTGCTGTGCATAGAGCGCGGCATCGCCCTCACCACGAAACGGCATGTCCCACGGGGCCTTGAGCTCGGTGTCATAATCCACCTGATGCTCGATCTTGCGCCCGCGTTCGAGCAGGAGGACTTTGAGGCCCGCCTCGGTCAATTCCTTGGCCGCCCAGCCGCCGGTGATGCCGGAGCCGACGACGATCGCGTCAAAATGAAGGGTCTCGTCCATCAGCCGAAGTCCACCGCTGTCCAGTCGCTTGAATAGGCGCGTGTTGCCGGGGTGACCGGCACTTTGGGATCGAACCGGCCGGGGACCAGTTCGTAGTTGAGCTCTTTCGATCCGCCGATCTCGCTGGTGTAGTAGCCGGTGAGGATCAGGCCCTTGATCGCGCGCCATGGGGCAGCAGGCGCCGGGTCGCTCTTAATCGGCGGTGCATAGGCGGCGGCATCGAGTGCGGCGAGTGCATCGTGGCGGCGCGCGGGCGGAAGGGTCGGCCACGTGGGGCCGAGTCTGGCTTTGAGCCAGCTGACATGGTCGAGGCTGCCATCGGCCCGCAGGAAGGGGGCAAAGGCGACATCGGCCTGCTGGCGCGTGCCTTCAAGCCCATGGGCAAGCGCAACGAGCACGAAATCGCCCGCGCCGACCGCGCCTGCGCCGGGGGTGCCGGTCGCCGGGATCACGTGATCGGCCACCATGCGCATGAATTTGCGGCGCTGGGGGGAGGGCGCGTCCTTCGGATCGAGCTTGGCGAGCACTTGCGCGCCGCCCGGCACGGCGCTTTGCACCGCGACCAATGCGGCAGCGGAAAGGAAGCTGCGTCTATTCCAGCCGGTCATTCCGTGATCCCCATCAGGCGGCGGTTAAGCGTGCGGTCAGCCCCGCCTGCAGCAAAATCGTCGAAGGCATGTTCGGTCACGCGGATGATGTGCTGCGCGATGAAGGGTGCGCCTTCCGCGGCGCCCTGTTCGGGGTGCTTGAGCGCACATTCCCATTCGAGCACGGCCCAGCCAGCGAAATCATACGCGGCCATCTTGGAGAAGATCCCGCCGAAATCGACTTGCCCGTCGCCCAGCGAGCGGAAGCGGCCGGGGCGGTCGACCCAGCCCTGATAGCCGCCATAAATGCCGCTGCGACCATTGGGGCGGAACTCGGCGTCCTTGACGTGGAAGCACTTGATCCGCTCGTGGTAGATGTCGATGAACGCGAGATAATCGAGCTGCTGCAGCACGAAGTGGCTGGGATCATAGAGAATGTTGGCGCGCGGGTGACCGCCCACGGCATCGAGGAACCGCTCGAAGGTCACGCCGTCGTGCAAGTCCTCTCCGGGGTGGATTTCGTAAGCAAGGTCGACGCCTTCGTGATCGAAGTGATCGAGGATCGGGTGCCAGCGCTTCGCCAGTTCGGCGAACGCGTCCTCCACCAGCCCGGCGGGCCGCTGCGGCCACGGATAGACATAGGGCCACGCCAGCGCGCCCGAAAAGCTGGCGTGGGCGGTCAGGCCAAGGCGGCGGCTGGCGGTGGCAGCCATCTTCACCTGCTCCACCGCCCAGGCCTGCCGCGCCGCCGGATTGCCGCGCACATGCGGCGCGGCGAACCCGTCGAACATTGTGTCATAGGCCGGGTGCACCGCGACGAGCTGGCCTTGCAGGTGGGTGGATAGTTCGGTGATCGCGATGCCGTGCGCGGCGCAGATGCCCGCGATCTCGTCGCAGTAGTCCTGGCTTTGCGCGGCCTTGGCGAGGTCGATCAGCCGTTCGTCCCACGAGGGAATCTGGATGCCCTTGTAGCCGAGCCCGGCGGCCCATGCGGCGATGCTGTCCAAGCTGTTGAACGGCGCGGTGTCGCCCGCGAATTGCGCCAGAAAGATGCCGGGGCCTTTGAGCGTTTTCATGCGTTTATCCTCGTTTCTTCAGACCGTGAGCGCAGTCCAGCCCGTGCCGGAAGCGCTGGCGCGGACGGCGGTGTCGATAAAAGCCATCGAGCGCAGGCCGTCCGCTGCGCCGGGGAGCAAGGGTGCGCTGCCGCCGCGCAGCACTTCGGCAAAATCGCGGTAGAGATTGGCGAACGCTTCGAGGTAGCCCTCCGGGTGCCCGCCCGGCGTGCGGGTGCGGCGCGCGGCATCGGGCCCGAGTGCGGCGGTGCCAGCGCGCACGATTTCGGTGCGGCCATCGAGATGGTGGAGGGTCAGTTCGTTGGGCGTTTCCTGCCGCCAGACCAGCCCGCCCTGCTCGCCATAGACGCGGATGCTGAGGCCGTTGAGCTCGCCCACTTCGATCTGGCTGGCGAGCAGCACCCCGCGCGCGGCGCCAAAGCCGACATCTTCGAAGCGCAGCAGCACGCTGCAATCATCATCGAGCAGCCGTCCGGGCACCACTGTGCCGAGATCGGCGAGCAGTTCGGTTACCTTGAGGCCGGTCACGAATTCGGCGAGGTGGAACGCATGGACGCCGATATCGCCGATGCAGCCGCCCGCCCCGGCGCGCGCGGGATCGACGCGCCATTCGGCCTGCTTGCCGGTTGCGGGGCCGGCCAGCCAGCCTTGCGGATATTCGACCACGACTTTGCGCACCGCGCCCAGCGTGCCCGCCGCGACCCGCGCGCGCGCCTCGCGCACCAAGGGATAGCCGGAATAGGTATAGGTGAGGGCGTAGGGCAACCCGGCGGCGGCAACCGCTGCGTTCAGCGCGTGCGCTTCCTCCAGCGTCGCGGTCATCGGCTTGTCGCTCATCACCGCAAAGCCAGCGGCCAGCGCCGCGCGGGCAGAGGGCAAGTGATCGTGGTTGGGGGTGACGATGGCCACGAAATCGGCCGCATCGGCGCGCTGGCGTTCGGCGGACAGCATCGTCGTCAGATCGGGATAGGCGCGCGCGGGATCCATCCGGTAGATGTCTGCCGCCGCACGGCTGCGGCCTGGATCGGAGGAGAACACGCCCGCGACCAGCTCGATTTCGCGGTCCAGTTCCGCCGCGATACGGTGCACCGGCCCGATAAACGAGCCGGGACCGCCGCCGATCATCGCCATTCGCAAGCGCCGCACTGATCCTTCTCCCTCGTTCTAGTGTGCGCTCAAAGCCCTGAGTTCGGCAAGGCTGCCGCATCCATGTCCAGCGCGAAGCCCGCGTCTTCGGCATGGCGCGCCACGCGGATGCGGTGCGGGCCGGGCAGCAGCGCCCATCCGCTTTGGCCCCAGACCATGAAGCGGCGGCGGGGCAGGGGCACCGTCACGCGCTGGCTCGCCTCGGCGGCGAGGTGGACTTTGGCAAAGCCGATCAGCGTGGGCTCGGGCTCGTCGCGGTAGATTTGCACGACCTCTGCGCCCGCGCGGCCAGACAAGTTGGTGACCGTCACGCTCACGCCGCCGGGTGTGCAGGCGGCATCGGTCCAGTCGAACCGGGCATAGCCTTGCCCCGCGCCGAGCGTGTGCTGCGCGGTCTTGCCTGCAGCGATGATCCCGCGATAACCGATCCGCGTGCCGTCGCTGTAGGCGAGCGTGCCATCG
>CAIKKO010000213.1 GCA_903828025.1 uncultured Sphingomonadales bacterium | reverse complement strand
TGCAGGCCCAAGGGGCTCAGCGTGAAGATCTCGCAGCCGGTCTCGGTCACGCCGATCGAATGCTCGAACTGCGCGGAGAGCGAGCGGTCGCGCGTCACGGCTGTCCAGCCGTCGTCGAGCAGCTTCACCGCTGCCTTGCCGAGGTTGATCATCGGCTCGATGGTGAAGAACATGCCCGCGCGCAGTTCCGGCCCGGTGCCCGCGCGCGCGGCGTGGATCACTTCGGGGGCGTCGTGAAACAGGCGGCCGAGCCCGTGGCCGCAGAATTCGCGCACCACGCCGTAGCGCTGGCGTTCGGCGTGCGCCTGGATCGCCGCGCCGATATCGCCGAGCCGCGCGCCGGGTTTGACCTGCTCGATGCCGATCATCAGGCATTCATACGTCACATCGACCAGCCGCTTCGCCTTCAGCGCCACATCGCCGACGAGGTACATGCGGCTCGAATCGCCGTGCCAGCCATCCAGCAGCGGGGTGACGTCGATGTTGACGATATCGCCGTCGCGCAGCACGCGCGTTTCGGACGGGATGCCGTGGCACACCACGTGGTTGATCGAGATGCAGCACGAGTGCGTATAGCCGCGATAGCCGAGCGTGGCGGGCACGGCGCCGCCATCGAGCGTCATCTGCCGCACCACATCATCAATCGCGGCGGTGGTGACGCCGGGAACGGCCAACGGCACCAGTGCATCGAGGATTTCGGCGGCCAGCTTCCCGGCCTTGCGCATGCCTTCAAAGGCAGCGGGGCCATGGAGCTTGATCGTGCCGTCACGCGGCATCACATCGGTATCGTCGGCGATTACATAGTCGGTCATCGAGGTCATATAGCGCCTGTGCGACGCAATTGCGAGATCAAGGCGCCAAGAACGCCGCGCGATATTCGGGTTTGACCGCCGCCAGCACCGCCGGAGTTACCGGCAGGGTCACTTCATAGCTGCCCTCGGCATAAGGCCCGGCATTGTAGGGCGCGATCAGGAAGCCGATGCGGTCGAACGCCTTATGGCTTTTCGAGCCGAGAATCACGGTCTGGTCGAGCGGGTCGATGCACTGGTTGAACTCGTCGGTGGGGTCGCCAAGCGCCTCGTCACCGCGCCGTTTTGCGCGCTCGCGGGTCAGTTCGGTGCAGAACGGCTTGAGGACGGCGGCCTTGAGCGCGGCCTTCGAGGTGAACAGATCGCTGGCGGCGCGGCGTACGTTCGCCGCCTTGTCCCACAGCAAGGCGTCGAACGCGGAATTGGGATGCGCGCCGCCGCTGAAGCTGCTGACGGTGGCCGAGAGGCTGAGCCAGCCCGGCAGACTGGCCACCACCTGCCACGCGCTCCCGGCGCTATAGGGATTGAACGGGTAGCCGTTTGCTTTCGAATCGGTGCGGCCCTCCTTCGCGTCGGAGGCGAGCCCCGCGCGGGTGCGCATGAGGTCTGCCTCCAGCCAATCGCGCAAGGCGGGGATCGCGGCGGCGGCGGCGGGATAGCTGTAGTCGAATTCATAGAGGTCGGTGCTTTCGCGCGCATTGCGCGCGGTGGCGGCAGGTTCGGGCGGAGCTGTTGGTGCGGGTGCGGCGGCGGTATGGCTCGGCGCGGCGGCAGGGG
>CAIKKO010000212.1 GCA_903828025.1 uncultured Sphingomonadales bacterium | reverse complement strand
GGTTACCGCATGGAACTGTCGCATATCAGCGCCCTTCAATCCAAACATGCCGGCCTTGAACGGCGCATTGCAGAGGAACTGGCCCGGCCATCTCCCGACAGCGACCTGGTCACGCAGCTCAAGCGACGCAAACTCCGGATCAAGGAGGAACTGGCCCAATTTCATATGGTCCACTGAGGCAAGACAACTGAGCCCGTTTGGCAAGCGGCAGCCGTTTGGAAACCGGCTGACCTTGCTGAAAACCCAGTTTAAGCGGCCAGCTCACCGTGCTCGATTTACAGCGGGCTCAACTTGCACAGGATCGTAAGGCAGCCGCACGTCTGGCGGCAGGCCGAATACGAATTCGCGCCGCAAAGAGGCGCATCGGTTTGCAAACCGCCGTGTCTGCGCTAGGCCTTTGTCCATGATCACTGCCGCCGCCGCCGCCCGCGCGATCCTGACCTCGCTTCACGAGGTTATGGCCTCGCGCGCAGGTGCTCAGGCCAAGCTCAACCGCATCGTCGATATCATTGGCGAGAAGCTCGATAGCGAGGTTTGCTCGATCTATCTGCTGCGCGAAGGGATGCTGGAACTGTTCGCCACGCGCGGTCTGAATCAGGCTGCCGTCCACGTCACGCGGATGGCGGTCGGGGAAGGGTTGGTCGGCACGATCGCGTCGAATATTGAAACGCTGAACCTTGCCGAAGCTGCCGCGCATCCTGATTTTGCTTTCTTTCCTGAAACCGGCGAAGAGCGCTTCCACTCTTTTGCCGGTGTTCCGATTGTGCGGCGGGCCCGTGCGGTCGGCGTTCTCGGTGTTCAGCACGTTGAACCGCGGCGCTATGAGGAAGTGGAGATTGAGGCGCTGCAGACCGTAGCGATGGTGCTTTCTGAACTTATCGCCAATGCCGACCTGATAGATGAGGAAGACGCTCTTGGTGCCGATGCGCATCTGACGGGGCACGAACGAATCCAGGGACTTACCTTGGTCAAGGGACTCGCCAGTGGAATTGCGGTGTTCCACCAGCCCCGCATCACGATCGAACACGTCGTTGCCGACGATACCGAGGCGGAACGCCAACGCGTTTACCTCGCGTTCGACAAGATGCGCGAGCAGATTGATCGCATGGCCAGCCAGGCCGAATTCGGCATGGGGGGGGAACATGAGGAGGTGCTCGAGACCTACCGCATGTTCGCCTACGATGAAGGCTGGAGCCGCCGGATCAACGAGGCGATCGATTCGGGCCTCACGGCCGAAGCCGCCATCGAGCGCGTGCAGCAGCGCACGCGCATGCGCATGCGGCAGATCGACGATCCGCTGCTCGCGGACCGGATGCACGATCTGGAGGATTTATCCAACCGGCTGCTGCGGATGGTTTCGGGCCAGCTCGGCACTGCTGCCAGCCTGGGGCTCAAGGGTGATGCCATTCTGGTCGCGCGCAATCTCGGCCCCGCCGAATTGCTCGAATATGACCGCCGCCGTCTCAAGGGCGTGATCCTTGAGGAAGGATCGCTGACTGCACATGTCGTGATCGTGGCGCGCGCCATGGGTGTGCCGGTTGTTGGACGCATGCGGGCGCTGCGAGGCAAAGTGCGCGAAGGCGATCAACTCTTGCTCGATGGCGATCAAGGCGTGGTCGACGTGCGCCCGGCGCCCACGCTGGTCGAGGCGTTCGAGGCCCGCTTTGCCCGCAACCGCGAGCGGCAGGCGCATTATGCCGCGATGCGCGATGTGGAGCCTGTTTCGCTGGACGGACAGCGCATCCGGGTCATGATCAACGCAGGTTTGCGCGATGACATGCCCATGCTGAACTTGACCGGGGCGGATGGCATCGGACTGTTCCGCACGGAATTCCAGTTCCTAGTTTCCGCAACGCTGCCTGCGCGTGAGCGGCAGACGCGGCTGTACCGCGATGTCCTGGATGCCGCAGGTGATCGCCCGGTCGTGTTTCGCACAGTCGATATCGGCGGCGACAAAGTGCTGCCGTATCTGCGCCACAACGATGGCGAGACCGAAGAAAACCCCGCCATGGGCTGGCGCGCCTTGCGAGTCGCGCTGGAGCGTGAAGGCCTGCTCAAAGTGCAGGCGCGCGCCTTGCTGGAGGCGGCAGGCGGCCGCACACTCAACGTGATGTTTCCGATGGTGACCGAACCGTGGGAATTCGATGCGGCGCAGGCCGTTTTTGAAAGCCAGCTGGCGTTTCTCAAGCGGCAGAAGAAGCTGTTGCCCGATGCGATCCGCTATGGTGCCATGCTCGAGGTTCCCGCGCTCGCAGAATGCCTTGACTTGCTCGCCCCGCGCCTCTCGTTTCTTTCGATCGGCACGAACGACCTCACCCAGTTTCTGTTCGCAGCAGACAGATCGCACCCCAAACTTGCCGAGCGCTACGATTGGCTCTCGCCTGCGATCCTGCGATTCCTGCGCCGGGTGGTGGTGGCGGTTGCCCCAACAGGCACCGATCTGACGGTGTGCGGCGAAATGGGAGGACGCAGGCTTGAGGCACTGGCTCTCCTTGGGCTCGGCATCACCCGGCTTTCGATCACGCCGGCTGCAGTCGGGCCGGTCAAGGAACTGGTGCGCAAGGTTGAAATTCCGGAAATCCGCGCAGCCATGGACGGCTGGTTGGCCAAACCGCCCGCGAACATGCGCGCAGCGATCGCGGGCTGGGCAAGCGAACGCGGAATTGATTGCGACTGATCCTGCCGCACGGACGCCTCATTTGAAGCTCCGCGCGACTTAAAAGCGTTGACTTTTCGGCTGCGGCAAGGCTGCCTCACGACGGGGTCGCAGCCTAGCCAGGGAATACCCGGAAAACAATGAAAGACGGGAGCCAAGCCGTGATTGATGACGGCGGAAGTGACATGGACACAGGAGATCGTGC
>CAIKKO010000211.1 GCA_903828025.1 uncultured Sphingomonadales bacterium | reverse complement strand
CGATGGCACGGTGGCGGCGGGCGCGGCGGGGGCAGAGCCCGAACCCATCGGCAAAGGCTATGGCGCGGTCGTGTCCGACAAGGGGCTGACCCGCGAAGCGCTGCTGCCCGCGCCCGCGCTCACCGCGCCGGGCAAAGTGCAGGTCGATCCGCTGGTGCGGCTGGCCTACGCGAGCGCAGCGGGGGCCGTCGGCTATCACTTGCAGATTGCGAAGGACGCGACGTTCACCGACGTGATCGCCGACCGGCAATCGGCCGCCCCGGCGTTCGAGCTTGCGGACATTCCCGATGGCCGCTTGTTCGTCCGCGCGAGCGCGATTGCCGCCTCGGGGCTGGAGGGCGAAGCGCAGACATACGCGATGCGGCGGCGGCTGACCGGGCTTTCCGCCAGCGTCTCGGCAGATGCGGATAGCATGGTGTTCAAGTGGGGCGGGCCGGGGGCGGGGCGCAGGCTCTACCGCTTCCAGCTGGCGCGCGATGCCAAGGGCACCGATCCGGTGATCGACGAGCCGGGGCTTGAGAGCGAGGGGATCACGCTCAACGGGTTCGGCACCGGCACGTATTACTGGCGCGTGGGGGTGCAGCAGTTCGCCGACGGCGAGGTGACCGAAACCTGGCTCCCGTTCGAGAAGCTCATCGTCGCCGCGCCGGAGCCATGAGCGGCCCTTGCTGACCCGCCGCCTGCATGCCGAGTGGGCACTGGTAGTGATCCTCTCGTGTTTGCTGGTGGCCTTTGCTGCGCGCGGGGCCTGGCTGGGCGCGCTCGATACCCGGATCTACGATCTGGCCTCGGGCCTTGCCGCGCCTGCGGCGGATGACCGCATCCTGATTGCCGAGATCGACGAGGCGAGCCTTGCGGCAATCGGCCGCTGGCCGTGGTCGCGGCAAGTCCACACCCGCGCGCTGACCATGCTGGCGGGCTACCGGCCAGCCGGGACCGCCTATGATGTGCTGTTTTTCGAGCCTTCGGGCGATGATGCGGCGCTGGGCGCGGCGATTGCGCAGGCGCGGCCGGTGTTTCTGCCTTCGTTGATCGACGCGGCAGACAGCGGTGCCGACCGGCTGTCGTTGCCCGCCCCCGGCATTGCCGATCCTGCCGTGCCGACCGCCGCGGCGCAGCTCCTGCCCGATGCCGACGGCACGATCCGGGGGGCCGAGGCCGCGCTCGCCGTTGGCGGCCAGCGAATCGCGCAGCTGCCCACTTTGCTCGCCCGCGCGGGGCAAGTGGGGGCGCACCGAAGCGAACCGCGCGGGCGCTTCCTGATCGCTTATGCCGGGAAGGACGCCTTCCGCCGCGTGTCGTTCGCCAGCCTTGCCAAAGGCGAAGTGCCGCCCGCGCTGGTGCGCGGCAAGCTGGTGCTGGTGGGCGCGACCGCGCCGGGGCTGGGCGATATGCACCCGGTGCCGATGGCGGCGGGCTCGCTGCTTTCGGGCGTGGAGATTCAGGCCAACATCGTCAACACGCTGCTGAGTGGCAGCGCGATTGCCGCGCCCGGCGGCTGGCCGCTGGCGGCGCTGGCGCTGCTGCCGCTGATCGTGCTGCTGATCGGGTTCCTGCGGCTCACCCCCAGCCGCAATCTGGTGCTGGCCGCGACGCTGCTGGTCGCCGTGCCGCTGGTCTCCATCGCGCTGCTGCCGCTGGCGCGGATCTGGCTGCCGCCCAGCGCGACGATGGCGGGCATCCTGCTGGTCCATGCACTGTGGGGCTGGCGGCGGCTGACGGTGGTCAACCATTTCGTGGTCGCCGAAGCCGATGCCATTTTGCGCGAACCCGGTGTGATCGCACCCGCGCGGGCGGCCGGGCAGGGCGGCGATACCATCGCTGCCGAAGCGGCGCGGCTGCAGGCGGCCATCGCGCAAGTGCGCTATCTGCGCGGCTTCATCAGCCAGGTGATCGAGCAGTTCCCCGGCGCGGTGCTGGTGATCGACGCCGAGGACAAAGTGGTGCTGGCCAACGAAGCCGCGACGCGCCGGTCCGGCAGCGGCCTGATCGGCGCACCGAGCCGCGCGGTGATGAGCCTGATGTTCGGCAGCGCGCCCGCAGTCGGGGTGCCGCTGCGCGACCGGACGGGGCGCTCGCTGCTGATGTCCGAAGCGGTGATCGAGGGGGGGCTGCGCGTGCTCTCGTTCACCGATATCACCGAGCTGCAGCGCGCGGCGGATGAGCGCGAGGACTTGCTCCAGTTCCTCTCGCACGATCTGCGCTCGCCCAATGCGGCGATTGTCTGGCTGCTTGAATCGCAGGATCTCGAAGCGGAGCGGCCCGCGCTGCCCAACCAGCTCCCCACGCCTCTCGTCGAGCAGATCCGCAGCCACGCCCGGCACGGCCTGCGGCTGGCCGACAGCTTTGTCCAGCTGGTGCGCGCGCGGCGGCGGCCGATGACGATGGAGCCGGTCGATCTCAGCGATGTGGCGCGCGAGGCGGCGGATATGGTCGCCGCCTATGCCCGCACGCGCGGCGCGCGGCTGACCAACGCCAGCGATGCGGGTGAGCTGTGGGTCATGGGCGATCAGGGCATGCTGGTGCGCGCGGTGATCAACTTGCTGGAGAACGCGATCAAGTTCGGCCCCGATGGCGCAGAGATCGCCTATGCGGTGCGCCAGCGCGGGGATGAGGTGGTGTTCGCTGTGGAGGGGCCGGGGCCGCCGATGCCGCCGGGCCGCGTGGCCGATCCCTTCGCGCTCTATGCCGAAGGCCGCGCGGCAGACGGCAAGGGCAGCGCCGGGCTGGGTCTGGCGTTTGTCCAAACCACGGCAGAGCGCCATGCCGGCCGCGCCGCTTACAACTACCGCGAGGGCTATGGCGCGGCGTTTGAAGTGGTGCTGCCCCGCGCGCCGCTGGAGGATTGAGGCCCGTTCAGTCCCGTCCCGTTCAGTCCCGGCC
This sequence comes from uncultured Sphingomonadales bacterium, assembly GCA_903828025.1. Taxonomy (GTDB): domain Bacteria; phylum Pseudomonadota; class Alphaproteobacteria; order Sphingomonadales; family Sphingomonadaceae; genus Novosphingobium. The sequence continues at coordinate 2,330 of CAIKKO010000211.1, read as the reverse complement.
GGCCCGCAGCGTCATACGCTCCGGCGTGGCGGCGGTGAGCGCGGCTACGGCATGATCGGCCAGCGCGGGCAGGCTGGCGGCGAGCGTGCCGTTGCAATGGTGTTCTTCGGCCCAGACGCGGGTCACCCCGGGCCGCGCCGGATCATACGCCGCAAGCGTGAGCCGGTGGGTCCGGTCATGGCAATCCTGCAGCAACCGCTGGCGCTTGGCCGGCGAGAGTGCCGGACCCGCCAGCGCGCGCACGTCGGTCCCGGCCGCGCGTTCGGCGAGCGCCACGTCGATCCGCAGCGGCGCATCATCCGCGAGGCGATAGCCGCGCCGCCCCAGCGCTTCGGCGACGGCAGTCCGGGCGGCAAGGCTCTCCGCGCTGGCACTCTCGGGCAGGGGGACGAGCGCCACGGCGGTGGCAGCCGCAACCGGCGCGCCCGCGATGCCCGAGCGAGTCTCGATCGGGCCGGAACAGGCCGCCAGCCCCATCAGCAGGAGCAGCGCACACGATCCGGGCAAGGTGGTTTTCGGGATTCTCATGATTTGCGCGATTCCCAAATAGGGGCCTCGCTTTCGGCGCAGGCCCGATCTCCATTCCTAAGCAGGGGCGCCCCGGAGGGCAATGCAGCGTGCCGGGCAACCTAGGGATGGCACGCGGCTTGGTGTAAATCCTTGTAACCGGGCGGGTTCATCCCTCCAGCGCGCCGCACACACCGGGCATTTGCACAAGTTCGGCCCAAGTCGTGACGGGAGCGTGCGTTGCCATCGCGCATGGTTGGGCCATGCACCGCCAGTCGCCAACCGTGCGATTTGTCGCTATCCCGGTGCGGCACGGCTTGCCCAGCAGGGGCGGGGCAAGCGAGGCAGGCCAGCTTGGCCCGGCACAGGAGAGACCGATGAAGCTTGCGACGTTCACCAGCGGCGATGCCGTCATGCCCGGCGTGGTCGTGGACGAAACCACCATCGTGCCGCTGGGCGCGATTGCACCCGATATGTTGACACTGATCGCCAACTGGGATGCGCTGCACGGCGCGGTGGCAGCGGCGGCGGCAGCGCGTGAGGGCGCGCTGGATCTCGCCTCGGTCAGCCTGCTCGCGCCGGTGCCGCGCCCCGGCAAGATTCTCGCCATCGGCCTCAACTATGCCGATCACATCGCCGAAACCGGGATGCAAACGCCCGCGCATCAGATGTGGTTCACCAAGCCCGGCACTGCGGTCAACGGCCCTTATGCGGATATCCAGATCCCGCGCGGCTCGACCATGACCGATTACGAGGTCGAGATGGTCGTGGTGATCGGCAAGGGCGGCCGCCATATCGCCAAGGACGACGCGCCCGCGCATGTGTTCGGCTACTGCGTTGGCAACGATGTGAGCGAGCGCGTGTGGCAGCGCCTGACGCCGCAGTTCACGCTGGGCAAGGGGTTTGACACGCACGCCCCGTTCGGCCCGTGGATCACCACGGCGGACGCGGCGGGCGATGTCCACGCGCTGGGTATCCGCTGCCTGGTCGATGGCGAAGTGCGGCAGGATTCCAGCACGCAGCACCTGATCTTTTCGGTGTGGGACCAGATTGCCGAGCTCTCCAAGGTGATGACGCTGGAGCCGGGCGACGTGATCTACACTGGCACCCCCGGCGGCGTCGGCGCGGCGCGCAAGCCGCCCGCTATGCTGCTGCCGGGCTGCCGCGTGCGCTGCGAGATCGACGGGCTGGGCGCCATCGAGGCGGCCTGCGTCGCCGAGTGAGCGGCAGATACCGATCGCGGGCACCAAATGTGCACTTGACGTTTACGTAAACAGCGGGGATGGTCGGGGCAGAGATTGGGTTTCATCCCGAAACCCGATTCATGCCATACCGTGACCGGACAAGGCCTCAAGGCCGCAAAGCCATACGCGTATAAGGGAGAACGCCCGTGCATCTTGATTTCAGCCCCGAGGATCTGGCCTTCCAGCAGGAAGTGCGCACGTTCATTGCCGAAAATTATCCGGCCGATCTGCGCGGCAAGCAGGATGAGGGCGATGAGCTGTCCAAGGAGGACTTCCTCTCGTGGCACAAGGTTCTGGCCAAGAAGGGCTGGATCGCGCCGGCCTGGCCGGTCGAATATGGCGGCACCGGCTGGACCGCGACGCAGAAGTACATCTGGTCTGAAGAGACCGCGCGCGCGGACTGCATCCGCCTGATGCCCTTCGGCCTTTCGATGGTCGGCCCGGTGATCTACACGTTTGGCACGCCCGAACAGAAGGCCAAGTACCTCCCCGGCATCCTTTCGGGCGACGTGATCTACACTGGCACCCCCGGCGGCGTCGGCGCGGCGCGCAAGCCGCCCGCTATGCTGCTGCCGGGCT
>CAIKKO010000210.1 GCA_903828025.1 uncultured Sphingomonadales bacterium | reverse complement strand
GCATCCGAATGCACAGCGTCCTCCGCGGTAACCAGCACGCGCGCCGCGTCGAATAGCCAGTCCGGGTGCTGCTCGCCCAGCGCCGCCTCTGCCGCCGCGATCTTGTGTGCGAAAGGCACCCCCGCAGCGCCCCGCCCTTGCGCCACCAGCAGACGCAGCACCGCGATCTGGACCGCCGGGTCGGCGCTGGCCTCGACCGCATCGGCATGCGCCGCCCGCACCGCCTCCGCCGCATCGAACTTCAGCCCCTCGACCAGATGCGCCATGTGCAGCAGCGCCTGCCCGGTTTCGTCCGCGCTGCCGGGCGCATAGGCGGCGGTCACATGCTGCATGATCCGCGCCACGAAGTTCGGGTTGATATGGACGAGATCGTCCTCCCACACTTCGGGGCGGCGCGTGATCGTTGCGATCTCGTAGCTCGGGAAATAGTCGACATCGGGGTGCGCGGCCGCAACCTCGCCCGCCGCCGCGCGCAGCACCGCCTTCGAATGGGCATTGGCCACGATCACGTCATCGCCGGTGAAGGTGCGCGCCAGCACGACTGGCGATGTGGCGAGCAGCACCTTGCGCCGCCCGTCTGCCAGCAGCGCCACGGCTTTCTCGACAAAGCCCTTGGCCGCCGCGAAGTCCGTCCGTTCGAAGTGGAAGCGCGCGCGGTCCGACCGCCGCGCCCAGCCCGGATCGAAATCGACATATGTGCCTGATACCGCATCGCGCCACGCCTCGATCAGCCCGAGCGTGACAATCGCGACATCGGCGACGAACGCACCGCGAAAATAGCCATAAAGCGCCTTGCGCCGCGCGATCGCCGCGTCGCGGTCCACGCCGCTGCCGCTCTCGGCCTGCGACCACAGATCAGACCACCGGCCCGGTGCCACTTCCAGCAGCAGAGGCGCGATATCGGCTTCGGTCACGGTGTCGTCGCGGTGGAAAATGGCATGCGCCCAGGCCAGTTCCTGCCAGATCGCGGCGGGCGTATAGCGGTTGCGCTGCAGCCCCTCATGCTCCGCGCCGTACAGCACGGTGTAGCCATCCGCGATCAGCCGCCGCCCCAGATTGTGGGCAAAACAGCTGCCGATCACGAAGAAGCTCTGCTCGCGGCTGAAGTAGAACGAAGGCCTTACATGCGGCCAGCATTCAGGCTCGATCCGGTTGTCCCCGCTGCGCCCCGCCATCCGCCCGAAGCGATTGCCCCGCGCCTGCGCCAGCGCCGCGTCGAACGAGATGGAGCCCGTCATCTGGCAAACTCCTCATGACCCGCCGCAATCCGGGCCCGACGCATGGTGGGCGGTGAGGGGCTCGAACCCCCGACCCTCTCGGTGTAAATTAGCTGGACAAGCCCTGGAGCGCCTTGCTGAAGGATGGATAAATCCCGGAATTGCTGGATTCTAGCTTCACCCCAACCCATTGCTGATCACCGAAACCAATGGTACTGTGATTGCTACGAGAGGGCTAGCAATCACATGCCAACAGCACGCATCACCAAAACCAACGTCGACGCGGCCCAACCGGAGGCCAAAGATTGGATGCTTTGGGACGACCGTCTTGGCGGCTTTGGCCTGAAGGTCACGCCAGCCGGCTCTAAGGTCTACATATTCCAGTACCGCATGGGTGGTCGCGGTGCGAAGGTGCGGCGCTTCACCATCGGTAGGCACGGCAAGCTCACAACTGAAAGTGCGCGCAGGAAGGCCGAGACGCTTGCGCTGTCTGTGGCGAACGGCGTCGACCCGCAAAGGGAAAAGGTTCGCGAAGTCCGCAAGGCGATCGACTTGGCCTTCAAGCCCTACGTCGAAAGGTTTTATCGGGATTGCCTGCTCAAGGAGTGGCCCGCGACGCACAAGTACGTGCAAAGCCTGCTCGTGACATACGCCGTCCCCGTGATCGGCAACACGCCGCTGCCAGACATCACCCGCAAGGATATCAAGGCTGCTTTGGCACCCGTTCTGGACAAGACCGCGACCGCTTCAAACTTGTTTGCTGTTTTGCGGCGCATGTTCAGTTGGGCGATTGAGCAGGAGGACATCGATCGTTCCCCGATCGAGGGGATGAAGCCGCCGCCGCTGCCGCCGTCTCGCGACCGGGTGTTGTCGGATGAGGAGCTCGCCCTTGTCTGGCGCGGAACTGTTGAACTTGGCTACCCATTCGGCCCATTGGTGCGGCTGCTCATTCTTACCGGCGCGCGCCGCGAGGAAGTCGCTGCGATGGAGTGGTCAGAACTTGATCGAACGGCTGCCACTTGGTCTCTTCCAGCATCTCGCTCGAAGAATGCACAAGCGGCAGAGAACGCGCTCTCAAGTGCGGCGGTGAGCGTTCTGGACGGGTTGGCCCAACGAATAGGCATCAGTGGACGCTGGCCGCGCAAGGGCTTCGTGTTCAGCACGACGGGCGAGACCTCTGTAAGCGGCTACAGCCGCGCAAAGCGCCGCCTCGACAAGATCGTCGTCGACCTGGCGAGCAAGGACGAACAGACGCTGCCCGACCCTTGGCGGCTGCACGATCTGCGGCGCACGTTGGCCACAGGGCTTCAGCGGCTGGGTGTGCGGCTGGAAGTGACCGAGGCCGTGCTGAACCACGTCAGCGGATCACGCAGCGGGATTGTGGGCATTTACCAGCGGCACAACTGGAAAGACGAGAAACGAGCAGCACTCGAGGCGTGGGCGACGCATGTGGACCGCGTGCTGACGGGGGTGGATGACAGCAACGTGGTGGCACTGTTGGAGGTGAGGGCGTGAGCGAAAGCAATGACCTGAAGACGGATGCAAAACAGGATAACTGGATCAGTGCTTTCAGCGCATTGAAGCAGTTGCGCGAATCTGACTTTTCAGATCCGGAAACAGCATGTGCCTCATGGGCAGAGGGCGGACTGCTTCGAAGTCGAGCAAAAATTGCCGTTT
>CAIKKO010000209.1 GCA_903828025.1 uncultured Sphingomonadales bacterium | reverse complement strand
TTCACCAATCCGATGGTGCTGCGCATTGCCGGGCTGCCCTATCAGAAGGGGTTTGGCGGGCACTTCCACAATGACAACAGCCTCGCGGTGTTTCGCGACATTCCGGGGCTGGTGATCGCGGTGCCGTCATGCGGGCGCGAGGCGACGCTGATGCTGCGCGAATGTGTGCGGCTGGCGCACGAGGAGAGCCGCGTGGTGATCTTCGTCGAGCCGATTGCGCTCTACATGACGCGCGACTTGCACGCTGAGGGTGATGGGCTGTGGACTTCGGTTTACGAAGCGCCGGGGGTGAGCGCGATTGGTGTGGGCGAGATCGGGGTGCATGGCGACGGCACCGATCTGGCGGTGGTGACGTATGGCAACGGGGTGTACCTCTCGCTGCAGGCGCAGAAGCTGCTGGCGGAGGCGGGCGTGGCGGTGCGGGTGATCGACTTGCGCTGGATTGCCCCGCTGGCGGAGGAGGCTTTGCTGGCGGCGGTGGCGCCGTGCGGGCAAGTCTTGGTGGTCGATGAATGCCGCGAGACGGGATCGCAGAGCGAGGCCTTGCTGGCGCTGATGGCCTTGCGCGCGCCGGACAAGGCGCTGGGCGTGCTCGCGGCGACAGACAGCTTTATCCCGCTGGCGCGCGCGGCGACGCATACCCTGCCGAGCCGCGACATGATCGTCGCCAAGGCGCGGGAGATGGTGCGTGGCTAAGGAGACTGTGGTAGTCGTCTGCCCGGGGCGGGGGACGTATAACGCGCCGGAGTTGGGGTACCTTGCGCGGCATCATGCCGGTTCGCCGTGGCTGGCGCATTTCGATGCGATGCGCGCGGGCGCGGGCAAGCCGGCGCTTTCGGCGCTCGATGGCATGGCGGCGTTCGATCCCGCGCTGCATCTGCGCGGGGATGTCGCCGCGCCGCTGATCCATGCCTGCGCTTATCTCGATTTCCTCATGCTCGATCCGGAGCGGTTCGAGGTGGTGGCGGTGACGGGCAATTCGATGGGCTGGTACACCGCGCTGGCCTGCGCCGGGGCGGTTTCGGCGGAGCATGGCTTTGCGATTGCCGATGCGATGGGCGTGAATTCGCAGGCGCACGCGCCGGGCGGGCAGGCGGTGATCGTGTTGGCGGGCGAGGACTGGCGGGTCGATCCGGCCATAGCGCGCGGCGTGGAGGCGGCCTGCGCCCGCGTCGGCGTGCTGCCCTCGATCCGGCTGGGGGGCATGCTGGTGGTGGCGGGGACCGAGGCGGCGCTCGATGCCTTGACGGCGGAACTGCCGCCCTTGCCGCGCCCGCCGCTGCGGCTGGCGGGGCATGGGCCGTTTCACACCCCGCTGATGCATCCGAGCGCGGCGGCGGCGCGGGCCTCGCTGCCGCCCGCGTGGTTCGGCGCGCCGCACGTGCCGCTGATCGACGGGCGCGGCGCAGTGTGGCGGCGGTTCGAAACGGACGCGCAGGCGCTGTGGGACTATACTTTCGGGCACCAGATCCTCGCGCCCTATGATTTCACTGCCGCCATTACGGTGGCCTGCCGCGAATTTGCGCCGGACCGGATCGTGCTGCTGGGGCCGGGCGAAACCCTGGGCGGGGCGATCGGGCAAACGCTGGTGGCGCTGGATTGGCTGGACATCGCGGACAAATCCGTGTTTCTACGTAGTCAGGGAGAGGATCCGTATCTTGTTGCCATGGGCAGATCTGCCCAGCGGAGCCTTGTGACTGCGTGACCCAGCCATCTGTCCTGTTCGTCTGCCTTGGAAATATCTGCCGTTCCCCGCTAGCTGAGGCCGCGATGCGCGCCGAGGCGGTTGCGGCGGGGCTGGCGGTGACCATCGATTCGGCCGGAACTGGCGGCTGGCATATCGGCAATCCACCCGATCCGCGCGCGATTGCCGAGGCGGCCCGGCACGGAATTGATATCAGCAAGTACCGCGCGCGGCAGGTGCGGCCCGAGGATTTTCAGCGCTTTGGCCAGATCTTTGCGCTCGATACCCAGAACTTGCGCGATCTGAAGCGCGTGGCGCCGCACGGCCTCCTCGGCGGACGCTCCACGGCGCGGCTGGGGCTGCTGATGGACCTCGTGCCCGGGCGCGAAGGGACGGGGGTGATCGACCCCTATGGCGGGAACGAAGAGGATTTCGCCGCCGCATGGGACGATGTCAGCGCAGCGGCGCGGCGGCTTGTCGCGCGGATGCTGGGCTAGCGGCTGTCGATCACGCGGCAAAGTTGATCACAAGAGCGGCGGTGCAGCGGCTGCCCGCGCCGTTGGCTGGCATCCCGCGCGCATAATGTGATCACAATTTGCGTTGACAGCGCAGCGCCGCAGCCCCTAATTCGTGCGCCCATGACCGACCGCCCCATCGACCACTTCTCGCCCGCCGCGCCTTATGCGGGCCTGCCCAGCTATTATGCCGCGACGGCCAACCCCGCGCCGCGCCGCGCTGAACTGCTGGGCGAGGAAAGCTGCGACATCTGCGTCGTGGGTGCGGGGTTCACCGGCATGGGCGCGGCGCTGGAACTGGCCGAGCGCGGCTATTCGGTGATCGTGATCGAGGGCGAGCGGGTCGGCTGGGGCGCTTCGGGGCGCAATGGCGGGCAACTGGTCAATGGCTACAGCCGGCGGATGCAGGAAGTGCGCAAGCATTACGGCGCGGATGCCGAGGCGGCGTTCGGCGCGATGGCCTTGGAAGGCCAAGCGATCATCCGCGAGCGGGTGGCGAAGTACGGCATCGCGTGCGACCTCCGCGCGGGCAACGCCATCGTCGCCATGAGCAAGCCGCAACTGCGCGAACTGGCCGAGCGCACCGAGGAATGGCACCGCCACGGGCACACCGAGATGTTCCTCGCCGAAGGGGCCGAGGCGCGGGAGCACATCAATTCGGACCGCTATATCGGCGGCATGTTCGATCCCAAGGGCGGGCACATGCATTCGCTCAACTATGTGCTGGGCGAGGCGGCGGCGTTCGAGGGGCTGGGCGGGCGGATCTTCGAGCAATCGCGCGTGACGCATGTGGACCGGGGTGCGGTGCCGGTGGTGCATACCGCCAAGGGCACAGTGACCGCGAAGAAAGTGCTGGTCTGCGGCAATGCCTATCTGGGGGATGCCGCGCCGGACTTGTCCTCGCGCATCCTGCCCGTCTCCAGCCAGATCATCACCACCGAAGTGCTGGGCGATGATGTGCTGGAGGCGCTGTTTCCGACCAACTACTGCATCGAAGATATCCGCTATATCCCGGATTATTACCGCCGCACCGCCGATGGCCGCCTGCTCTATGGTGGCGGCACGGTCTATGGCGGCACCGATCCGGCCTCGATCGAGGGCAAGATCGTGCCGCAGATGCACCTCACGTTCCCGCAGCTGAAGCACGCCAAGATCGAGTTCCAGTGGAGCGGCAACTTCGCGCTGACGATGACGCGCTACCCGCAGATGGGCCGCGTTTCAGACAGCGTCTATTTCTCGCAAGGCGATAGCGGACACGGCGTGACCACGACGCAGATGCTCGGGCGGCGGCTGGCCGAAGCGATTGACGGGCAGATGACCAAGTTCGATGTGTTCGCCTCGCTCCCCTATATCCCGTTCGTGGGGGGCAAGCTGTTTCGCGTGCCCTATTGCGTGATCGGCTCGTGGTATTACGGATTGCGCGACAAGCTTGGAATCTAACGACGAATCCTGAATCTCAAGTCAGCTTGAGGTGCGCTTCAGATCCTCGATTCCTTTCAAGACTTTGGCAATCAGGCGGGGCTTCCATTCCGCTGCCTCGCCCGTCAGCTCGGGGCGGGAATCGAACCAGCCGATCAGCATGAGCGAGCGCACGAGCAGGAACAGATCGAGCTGCGCGAACACGCCGTCCGGCACGGCGCGGCGGGCCGCGTAACCGGCCAGGAAGCGGCTGCGCAGCGCGCTGAACTGCGGATCGCTGGAGGCGCTCCACAAGCTGACGGCCATGTCGAACACGGGCCAGCCCCAGGCGCAATCGTCGAAATCTATGAGGCCGAATTGGCCTGCGCTGACGAGGATGTTGGCGGGATGGGCATCGGCGTGGATGAGCACGAGCGGGTCGGCAAGGTCGGCGAGGCGAGCGGCGACGCGATCGCGCGCGCCCGTCAGCATGTGGCGCTCCTCGGCGGTGAGGCAGGGGAGCTCCCAGAACCGGCCCCAGAAGGGCGCTTCGCCCACGAGGCCGTCTGCATCGAGGCGGTGGCGGATGAAGCCGGCGGGCGGGGACCAGATCGCGGTTGCGCTGTGCAGGGCGGCAAGCAGCGCACCGGCGCGTTCGAACCAGTCCCACGTGGCGGGCCCGCGATCATCGCCGATCAGGCTGTGGAGCGTTTCGCCCGGGTGCCACAGCGTGAGCCCGGCGAGGCGGCTGGCTTCGGGATCGGGAGTGGCGACCCGCGCGTACCAAGCGCCGCTCGTGGTGCGGCGACCGGTGGGGACGATCAGGCCCTGTGCGGCGAGGTGCGCGGTGAGCAGGCGTTCGGATTCGAGCGCGGCGAGCGGATGGTAGCCGGGGCGGTGGAGGCGCAGGGCATATGCGGTGCCATCGGGACCGGTCGCGCGGAACACGACGTTTTCGCTTTTGCCGACGGGTTCGGGGCAGGCCCCGGCCAAACCGAACGCTGCCAATGCGGCGTGGGCGGCGGGGCGATAGGCGGCAATATCAGGCATGGCGCTCGGCCACGGCGCGGTCGAACGCATCAAGGAACGCGAGCGCATCGGCGCGTTGCAGCGCGAGCGGGGGGCGCATCTTGACGCAATTGTTGAACGCGCCGTCGATCGAGGTGAGGAAGCCTTTGTCGCGCAAGGCACAGACCAGCTCGAAGGCCTGCGCGGTGTCTGGCGCGCCGTCGCTGTCCACGAATTCGGCGGCGAGGAACAGGCCCAGCCCGCGCACATCGGCAAGGCCCGGCCAGTGGCCGAGGCGCTGGCGCAGCGCGGCCTTGAGCTCCGCGCCGAGCACGCGGGCGCGTTCGATCAGCCCTTCGGATTCGAGCACCTCGATTACCGCGAGGCCGACCGCGCCTTGCAGCGGGCTGGCGGCGAAGGTGTTGAAATAGCGGGTTTCGCCGCGGAACGCTTCGACCAGATCGCGCTTGGCGGTGGTGGCGGCAAGCGGCAGCCCCGCGCCCATCGGTTTGCCGGTGACGACAATATCGGGCACGAGGCCGACCGCGTCATAGCCCCACCATTGGCCGGTGCGCCCATAGCCCGCCTGCACTTCGTCGGCGATGATCAGCCCGCCCGCCGCGCGCACCGCCGCCGCCGCCTTGGCCATGAAGCCTTGCGGGATATCGGGCAGGCCCTCGTTGGCGAGGATCGGGCAGAGGATCAGCGCGGCAAAGCCTGCACCGCTGGCCTTGAGCTCGTCGATGGCGGCGATGAGGCGGGCGATATAGGCATCGGCCAGCGCTTCGCCGGTGAGGCCCGGCGCGAGGGGGCGCAGCGTTTCGGGGAAGGGGATCGAGCGCACGTCCGGGTGCCGGGTGTCGCCCGCGGGCAGGTTCGTCAGCGCGCCGACGAGCATGTTGTTGCCGTGGTAAGTGTGATCGGTGCAGACGATCCCCCCCGCGCCTGTGGCGATGCGCGCGATGCGGATCGCGATTTCGATGGCCTCGGTGCCCGAGCAGCTGAAAATCGCGCTTTGCGTGACGCGCTGCAGGCCGGTCAGCCGTTCGGCGAGCGCAATGGCAGGTTCGCTGAGGTAGCGGCTGTGGGTGTTGAGCGCGGCCTGCTGGCGCGCCATCGCCTCGACAATCCTGGGGTGCGCGTGGCCGACGCAGGGCACGTTGTTGTACATATCGACATAGCGGCGGCCATCGGCGGCGAAGACATGCGCGCCCGCGCCGCGCACCAGATGCAGCGGGGTATCGTAGAACAGCTTGGCGCCTTTGCCGAAGGCAAGGTCGCGCCGGGCCAGAAGGTCCGCGTCAGGCGTTTTTGAGGTACCAGTCATAATCGAGCGCGGTGACCTCGCTGAAGAAGCGGTCCTGTTCGGTGCGCTTCACCGCGCAGTACATATCCACGAACCGGCTGCCGAGATAGTCGCGCATGATCGCGGACCCATCGAGCGCGTCAATCGCGGCGTACCAGTTGCCGGGCACCTGATGGGTGGATGTGGCGGCGGCCTTGTAGCCATCGCCGACGACCGCCGGGCCGGGGTCGATCTGGTTGACCATGCCGTGGTGCACCCCCGCCAGCATCGCGGCGAGCGCGAGGTAGGGGTTGGCGTCGGCCCCGGCAAAGCGGTGCTCGACATGGCGCGAGGCGGGCGGCCCGGCGGGAACGCGCAAGCTGACCGAGCGGTTGTTCACCCCCCAGATCGGCGCGGTGGGGGCATAGGAATTGGCGCGGAAGCGGCGGAAGGAATTGGCATTGGGCGCGAAAATGCCAAAGGCTTCGGCCTGCGTTTCGCGCAGCCCGCCGATGGCGTGGCGCATTGTGGGCGTGCCTTCGGGGTCTTCGCTGGCGAACACGTTCTGGCCGTCTGCCCCGGCCATGCTGAAATGGAGGTGCATCGAGCTGCCCGCCGAATGGCTGAACGGCTTGGCCATGAAGGTGGCCTCCATGCCTTGCGTGACCGCGACCCCTTTGGCGAGGCGCTTGTACATCTGCGCTTCGTCAGCCGCGCGCAGCGCATCGGGGCGGTGGTGGAGCGTGAGTTCGACCTGCCCTGCGGCATATTCGGCGATGACGGCTTCCAAGGGGATGCCCTGCACATCGGCCTGCCGCCACAGTTCCTTGAAGAACGGGGCAAAATCCTGCACGTCACGCAAGCTGAACACATCGACGAGGTGGGGGACGACGCCGCTGGCAGGCGCCCCGGCGAGGCGCAGCGTGCCATCGGGCGCGCGGACCGGATCGACGAGGTAGTACTCGATCTCGCACGCCACCACGGGGGTCAGGCCCAGCGCCGCGAACCGCTCCACCACGCCGCGCAGCACATGGCGCGGATCGAGTTCGCAGGGGGTGCCATCCAGATAGTACATCGAGGTGAGCACTTGCGCGACATCGTCGCCCAGCCACGGGGCCTTGACCAAAGTGCCCGGCACCGGGCGCAGCATGTAGTCCGGATCGCCGGTGCCCCAGACGAGGCCGGTGTCCTCGCAGTCCTGTCCGGTGACATCGGCCACCAGCATCGAGCTGGGGAACAGGCGGCCGCTTGCGTAGACGGTGGCAAGCTCGCTGCGGCGGATGCGCTTGCCGCGCGGTACGCCCGAAAGCGCAGTGAAGATCACCTCGATAAAGGCAATGTCCGGGTTGGCGGCGAGGAAAGCCTCAGCCTCGGCGGGCGGGGCCATCAGGCCAGATGGTAGGGATGCGGGGTCGGTCATGGTGTGCGGATCGTCCAACGCCGGCGGGGCTCCCGGCCAATTCGTGATCACATACGGAGGCGGGGCAAGCGGAGTCAATCGGTCGCGGCCCGGTGCAGGCCCCGGATTTTGTGATCACATGCAAGCTATGCTAGCCAATGCCGAAGCCAAAGCCGAAACAAGCTTGCAGGGAAACGCCATGGACTACGGCACGTTCGAACCGGTCGGCATGGCCGATGATCCGCGCACCTTGCAGCAACAGGTGCTCAGCCGCCTGCGCCGCAATATCATGCTCGGCCGGATCGAGCCGGGCCAGTCGCTGACGATCCGGGGGCTGGCCGAGGAACTGGAGGTCAGCGCGATGCCGGTGCGCGAGGCGCTGCGCCAGCTGGTGGCGGAGCGCGCGGTGGAATTGCAGGACAACCGCCGGGTGCGCATCCCGCCGATGACCATGGACCGGTTCAACGATCTGATCGCGGCGCGTATCGTGCTGGAAGTCGAAGCCGCCGAACGCGCGATGCCGTTCGTGACCGATGCGATCCTATCCGCGATGGCGGTGTGCGATGCGGCGATCACGCAGGCCGAAAAGACGCGCGACTACGACGTGTGGATCGGCTCCAACTTTGCGTTCCACGCCTGTCTCTACAGCGCCGTGCCCCAATCGACGTTCCTGCCGCTGATCGAATCGCTGTGGCTGCAGATCGGCCCGTTCCTGCGCCAGGCCATCAGCAGTGACGCCATGCATTATGCCGTCGATCGCCACCGGGAAGCGCTGACCGCGCTGCGCGCGCGCGACCCCAAGGCGCTCAGGACCGCGATCGAGGCCGATATCCGCGACGGCATCGCGCATATCGGCACCACCCTGATCCGCAGCCGGGCGCGCGAGACCGGCAAACCCGCCCCGGTGCGGCGGCGCGCTGCGGTTTCTGCGGCGAACGCTTGACGGGTGGCGCATTGCAGCGTGTGATGCGCGCCATGACCAGGGGGCGTTGAACACGTGACAGAGCACAGTCTGGCCAAAGGCGCACTCAGCGCGGTGGAATCGACCATCATGGGCATTGCCGGGACGTCTCCGGCCTTTTCCATCGCGGTGACGACGGGCACGATCTACGCGGCCATCGGGCCGCTTTCGGTGGGCAGCCTGCTCTATAGCGGATTGCTCATGCTCGGGCTGATGTTTGCCTTTGCCAGCCTCAACCGCGTGATGCCCGATGCGGGCGCGGCGTTTGCGTGGGTGGGCACCGTGT
>CAIKKO010000208.1 GCA_903828025.1 uncultured Sphingomonadales bacterium | reverse complement strand
CAGGATATCGCTGACAAAGACATGATAGCCATCCCGGCCGAGAATTTTCGCGGTGGCCGCGCCAATGCCGATCCCGGCGCCCGAAACCAATGCTGCATGCATGCGGGTGATCCTTTCAAAGCGCGCCCTCACGGTCATCGCGCGAAGCGGAAGATGCATTTGATTATCGCGCGCAGCAAGGCTGATCCGGCTGGTGTTGGCATTAATGTGCACAAAAAATCGATTGATCTTGAATTGATCCTTGCGAATCCGCGTATTCGGGATACAAAATCAGGCGAGGAAATTCAGGAGGGTCGCGTGGAGACGAGTCTGCAGCATCAACCGAGCGAGGGTCCGGCAAACGCTGCGGCTGACAGCGCAACCATCGACCAGCTGCAGCAGATACTCGGGCGCGACAACGTCCTGCTCGATGGCTCCAGCCGCGAATTCTACTCGCAGGATCTCAGCTTCCGCCCGCACGAAGTCGCCGCCATGGTGCTTCAGCCCGCCAGCGTCGAAGCCTTGGCCGATGCTGTCGGCGTGGCGACGCGCGCCGGTTTTGCCGTCGTGCCGCGCGGCGGCGGGATGAGCTACACCAGCGGCTATTCGCCCGAACGCGCGCGCAGCGTGCTTATAGATATGCGCAAGCTGAACCGCGTGATCGAGATCAATGCCGACGACATGTATGTGATCGTCGAGACGGGCTGCACGTGGAAGGATTTGCACGAGGCTCTTGCACCGCACGGGGTGCGTACACCCTATTGGGGCCCGCTTTCGGGCGCTTACGCCACGGTGGGCGGTGCGCTTTCGCAGAACAGCCTGTTTCATGGTTCCGGCACCGGAGGCACCGCCGCGCAGACGGTGATCGGGCTGAAAGTCGTGCTCGCCGATGGCAGTGTGCTTACGACCGGCAGCTGGGCGCACAAGAATTCTTCACCGTTCTGGCGGCATTTCGGTCCGGACGTGACCGGGTTGTTCACCGCCGATACCGGCGCGATGGGCGTGAAGGCCGTGGCCGCGCTGCGGCTTGTCCGCGCGGCGGGCCACACGGGCTATCTCTCCTACAAGTTCGATACGCTGGAAGCGATGCTGGCGGCGCAAGTGCGGATCGCGCGGCTGGGCATCGCCTCGGAATGCTACGGGTTCGATCCCTATTACAACGCCGGGTTTGAAAATCAGGGCATCACCTTCGAGGAAGGGCTCTCGCTGGTCGGCAAGATCGCGCGCAAGGGCGGGCTCAAGGGTCTGAAGAACGCGGCGCGAGTGGCGCTGGGCGGCAAGAAGATCCTGCGCAACGTGCCCTATTCGCTGCACATGACGTTGGATGCGCTGACCGAAGTGGTGGCGGCCGAACACACCGATCTGGCAGCCGAAATCTGTGTCGACGAGGGCGGCACCGAGATGGCCAATTCGATCCCGACCGTGTTCCGCAACGCCCCGTTCGGCGGGGTGCGCACGATCCTGCTTGGCTCGGACGGCGAGATATGGATCCCGGTTCACGGCTATTTCCCGCTGTCGCGCGCCATTCCGGCTGCGCAGGCGACCGAGCGGTTCCTGGCCGAACGCAAGCCGCTGATGGAACAGTGGGGCATCAAGACCAGCTACCTGACCTGCTTCTCCGGCCCTGAATTCGTGATCGAGCCGAGCTTCTACTGGCACGACAAGCTGGGCGATTTCCGCCTCTCGCTGATCGAGCCGGAGTTTGCCAGAT
>CAIKKO010000207.1 GCA_903828025.1 uncultured Sphingomonadales bacterium | reverse complement strand
GGCAACGACGCCCCGCTAAAGCCTCACCAATACTACGCTATGTCACCCCAAGCGACTCTCCCGCGAAGCGGGTTCGTGCTCTGGTGGGGAGCAGACGTTCCCTTCGCATGCTGTTACTCCTAGTCTGAGCGCAACAACAGGGAGCGGGCGAGCGTGCGTACTTACTTCAAGCGTCTGGGTTTGGCGCTGGGGGGTATCATTGGCGCGATCGCGATAGGCATCGCACTTGAAAAGGACTTGGGAATCCCTTTTGACACAAGCTATCGTGTCGCCTGCGCGATTGCGTGTCTCGCTTTCGTCTTCAAGTTGCAACGAGACTACCCGACAGAGAAATGGCCGAAAGCTGGCCTTCTCGGCGCCGGTATAATCAATATCTCACTTTTCTTCACGCCGCTCGTTTCTCGCCCCGCCTCGCGCGGCGAGCTTATGATTTTCGCGCTGCCGGATGCTATTGTAGTCTTAGCGGCTCTGATCGCATTTTATAAAGTCGAAACTGTGCACCAGCGGGCGGTGCGTCAGCAAATGGTGCTCGGCCTCATCATAGCGCTGGGATTTAGCGCCGTTATGTTCACCCTCATTCTGATCGGCCCACAACCTCACCGATTGCGGTGACCGAGTGGCCGCTAGTGGGCGAAACCCGCCACCGGCCTTCAAAATTGCATTTCAAATCTGCCCATCCGCCACGAGCCGACCGAGCAGCGCATTCACACGCGTTTGCCATCCGGGGCCAGTGCCGCGCAGATGCTTAACAGTCTGGGCATCAAGCCGGATTTTCACCTCGACCTTAGGTGCCACCAGCTTCGGCCGCCCGCGCCGCGAGGGCTTCATGCCAGCCAGAAAGGCGGCATCCAGCGGGGGATTGTCATCGTGGTTCGCGGGGTCAAACTTGTCCATCATAGAACCTCTTCTCATGATTTTCCGCCGACCGCAGGCTGATGACACGAACCGCGTCGTCAGCCGACCCTTCCGTAAAAACCATCACATGGAGCCGGGCTTCGATCAGTCCGATGGCGACGAAGCGGACCTCGTCATAATCGAACCGGTTATCTTCGCGCTCAAACGCCGTGTCCCAATCAAACCGAGATGCGGACTCCAGCGATATGCCGTGCTTGGCCCGATTGATGGCGTCCTTGGCCGGATCGAACTCCACTCTCACACCATTAATGTGCACCCATTAAATTGTAATTGCAAGCGTGAACCGGTGCCCTCGATACGTGTATCGCAACCGCTTCGTTTGCCTACAAATCCGGCGCCATCCGCCCCGCACACTCCCCATCCGCATGGGTTTCCTCGCTGCATTCGTCCTGATCGACCACGCGGGCGTGTTGGCGCCAGCCGGGGCGGCGGTAGGCTATGGTTGCCATGATCACGGCGGCGGCGGAGCCTACGGGGAAGGCGAGCCACAGCGCGTCCGGGCCGAGCAGCGGGTAGGCGAGGACGTAGAAGCCGAGGCGGATGGGGTACATCGCCGTGCCGAGCACCACGATCGGCGCGATCACCACGCCGCCCGCGCGCATCGTGCCGAACAGGACGATGGTCACGCCGAACAGCACATAGCTCCAGCTGGCGAGGAACTGGATGTGGCGCGCGGCATCGACCGAGGGGCTGGTCGGGCCGAGGAACAGGGTCAGCACCGGACGGTCGAAGGCGAGCAGCAGCAGGGTGAGCGTGCCGGTGATAGTGAGGTTGAGGATCAGCCCGGCGCGGGTGATCTTGCCGAGGCGGCCGATCAGCCCCGCGCCGATGCTTTGTGCGGCCATGGCGCTGAGTGCGGCGGAAATCGCCATCGCGGGCATCTGCAGGTAAGTCCAGACTTGCAGCGATGCGCCGTAAGCCGCGCTGATCATCGCGCCCTCATGGTTGGCGAGGCCGATCATGATGATCCCGGAGGCCGAGATCATCAGCATCTGCGCGCCCATGGGCAGGCCCTTGGTGACGATAAAACGCAGCTCGCGCGGGTCGGGGATCAGGTAGGCCAGCTCGGGCCCGCGCAGCCGCAGCGGCAGATCGCGCCAGTAAACATAGATCACGAGCCCGATCATCGCGGCGTAGGATGCGATGGCGGTGGCGAGCGCGGAGCCCGCGATGCCGAGCCGGGGCAGGGGGCCGATACCCGCGATCAGCAGCGGATTGAGCAGCACATCGAGCCCGACCGAGACGACCATGAAGCGCAGCGAGGTCTGCGAATCGCCCGCGCCGCGCAGCCCCATGCCGATGATTACGGTGACGATCGAGGCGGGCATCGCAACGAAGATCACGCGCAGATAGGTCTGCGCGAAATCGTGGATTTCGGGCGGGGTGGACATTGCGGTGAGCAGATGGGGTGTAAAGATCCAGCCCAGCGGGGTGATGATCAGCGAGAGGCCGACGCACAGGCCGATGGCGCTGCCGAACGTGCGGCGCGCGGCATCGGTTTCGCCCGCGCCGAAGGCCTGCCCGACTTTGACCGTGGCGGCCATGCCGAAGCCGAACACGGCAGCGAACACGAGGAACATCACGACATTGGCGTTGGCCGTGGCGGCCAGCGCGCTGTCGCCCAGCAAGCGGCCGACCCAGATCGAATTGACCGAGCCATTGAGCGCCTGAAGGATATTGGAAGCAAGCGTGGGCGCGGAGAAGGCGAGCAGAGTGGTGAGGATCGGGCCCTTGGTCAGATCGCGGTGGCCATCGCGGGGGCGGGAAGGACTGCCCTTGGGCGGCACCGAGGTCTGCTGGTCCACCCGCTCAATCCTGCTTTTTGAGTGCGGCGAGCGCGGCGAAGGGGCCGGACAGGCTCTCCTCGCCAAGCCCATGCTCGGCGCGGAAGGCATCGGCGTTGGGCCCTTCGGCGAAGGGATCAATGGCCAGCGCGAGGGTCTGCGCCACGGCCTCGCCCAGATCGAAGGCGGTGCCTTCGTAGACGATTTCGTCGCAATCGTCGGCGGTGAGCTCGATCTCCTCGTCGGGGATGATCTCCCCGCCGGGGGGCACGAAGCGCAAGTGGATCGGCTCGTCGATCCGCACCGGGAAGTCTTCCGCCGAAACGCGGCAGGCCTGGATCACGTCGGCGGTGAGGTGGCCGTGGACGGTGAGCTGTTCGCCCTCGCGCAGCAGCTGGACTTTGGCCTGCATGGCGGGAATCGCGGTCAGGCCAAAGCGCCCGGCGAGGCGGCGGCGGGCGTCGGCATCGGGCTCCAGCACCAGGGGCGCGTCGGTGATCTGGCGCAAGTCGATCAGGTGGCTGTATTCCGGCCCGATTCCCGAAGTGCTCATTGCCCGATTTCGCCTGCCAGCACGCGGAAGCCCGGCACGAGCGCCAGACCGGCGGCAAAGGCCCGCGCGCGCTGCGCCACCACGCGCGGCGCGGCATCGGGGAGCAGCGTGACATTGCGGCGCACCGCCTCGGTCATCGCGTCCTCGCCCGCCGCCATCGCAGCGCGGTAGGCATCGAGACGCCCGCCGAGCGTGCCCATGAGCTTGCCGACATGCTTGCTGATGCCGACATCGCCCACGCCCTGCTCGCGCAGCTGGGCGTCCATATCTTCCACGAACAGCTCGGTCAGCCAGACCGAGGGCGGGATCAGCGCTTCCTCGCGTTCCATCCGCAGCATCACGAGCGAGAGCACCAGCGTGATGAGATCAAACCGCCCGGCCAGCGTATCGGCCACGCCGCACGTCCGGTACCATTCTTTTTCGCGGCCGATGGCGACGACGCGGTGCCACAGCTCGCGCACCGTATCGCGATCATCGTGCCGGGTGCCGAACAGGCCGCCCTTGAAAAGCGTGGCGAGGAACGACATGGGCGGCTTCATCCTTCACAATTGCAGGCCGTTCAGCGCAAATTCAATCCGCGCCGGGCGATATGGGCGCATGGCCCACGAGTGCGATGGCCGCCATTGCAGTAATGCGCTCTGGGCCGTAAGGCACGAGGCGATATAGGGAGCGAATGCCGTTTGGCAAACGCCCCGAACGGGCACGGCGCGCGCCGACCCTGGATTTGCGGAGTAATGCATGCGTGGGAATCGCTGGATGAAGCAGGGTCTTGGCACGGTTGCGCTTGGCGCGCTTGCGCTGACAGCGGGTGGCTGCGCGAACATCCGCGATCATCGCGGCTATCTGATCGATCCGGCGCTGACCGGTTCGGTCCAGCCCGGCATCGACAACCGCGTCTCGGTCGAGCGCTCGCTCGGCCAGCCGACGTTCAAGAGCGAGTTCGGCCAGCAGACCTGGTACTACTTGTCGATCGACACCAAACAGCGCCCGTTCAAGCGCCCGCAGACGGGCTCGCAAACGGTGCTCAAGGTGAACTTCGATGCGAAAGGCAATGTCGCCAGCGTCGAGCGCGGCGGGATGGAAAAGGTCGCCCGGCTCGATCCCGATAGCCACAAGACCCCGACGCTGGGTCGCACGCGCAGCTTCTTTGAGGATCTGTTCGGCAATATCGGCTCGGTCGGTGCGATTCCGGGCGGCGGCGGACCTGGCGGCGGCAGCGGCGCGCCGGGCGGTTCGGGCCCCAACGGGAGCTGAGCTGTCTGGCGCTCATGCTTGAATGGGGGAGTGCGCCTCCCATATCGGGTGCATGAACGAACAACACGCCAGCCACGGGCTCGTGCAGTGGCACGGGACCACCATCATCGGGGTCAAGAAGAACGGCCGCACCGTCATCGCCGGTGATGGGCAGGTTTCCATGGGCAACACCGTGATGAAGCCCAATGCCCGCAAGGTCCGCCGCATCGGCGCGGCGGGCGAGGACGGGCTGGGCAAGGTCATCGCCGGGTTCGCCGGGGCGACCGCCGATGCGTTCACTCTGTTCGAGCGGCTGGAACGCAAGCTGGAGCAGCACCGCGGGCAATTGATGCGCGCCGCGGTGGAGCTCGCCAAAGACTGGCGCACCGACAAATATTTGCGCAACCTTGAGGCGCTGATGATCGTCGCGGATGCCGAGACGATGCTGATCCTGACCGGCAACGGCGATGTGCTCGAACCGGAAGGCGGCATTGCTGCGATCGGTTCGGGCGGCAACTATGCGCTGGCGGCGGCCAAAGCACTCGATCCTTATGAGGACGACCCCGAAAAGATTGCCCGCCGCGCGATGCAGGTGGCGGCGGAAGTCTGCGTGTTCACGAATGACCGCGTGACGCTGGAAGAAATCTGAGCCTTACTCCCCTCCCGCCTGCGGGAGGGGGCGGGGGTGGGCGAACCCACACGCTCTGCCCCTGCCAAGAAAAACCCACCCCCAGCCCCTCCCGCAAGCGGGAGGGGGGCGAGAAAACCCCATGAACGAAGCCCTTACCCCCCAAAGCCATTGTCGCCGCGCTCGATGCGCATATCGTGGGCCAGCGCGATGCCAAGCGCGCGGTCGCGGTGGCGCTGCGCAATCGCTGGCGGCGGCAGAAGCTGCCCGCCGAACTGCGCGAAGAAGTCACGCCCAAGAACATCCTGATGATCGGGCCGACGGGCTGCGGCAAGACCGAGATCAGCCGCCGACTGGCCAAGCTGGCCGAAGCGCCGTTCGTGAAAGTCGAGGCG
>CAIKKO010000206.1 GCA_903828025.1 uncultured Sphingomonadales bacterium | reverse complement strand
TGTTGGGTTCGCGGCCGAAGAAGCTCTTCACGATTTCTTGGACCTTCGGCATACGGGTCATGCCGCCGACGAGGATCACGTCGGTGAGGTCCGAGGTCTTCACGCCGGCATCCTTGATGGCGATGCGGCAGGGCTCGATGGTGCGGGCGATCAGATCCTCCACCAGGGATTCGTACTTGGCGCGGGTCAGTTTCATCGTCAGGTGCTTCGGGCCCGTGGCGTCGGCCGTGATATAGGGCAGGTTGAACTCGGTCTGCTGGGCCGAGGACAGCTCGATCTTGGCCTTCTCCGCGGCTTCCTTGAGGCGCTGCAAAGCCAAGCGATCCGTGCGCAGATCGATGCCGTTGTCCTTCTTAAACTGCTCGGCGAGGAAATCGACGATGCGCTTGTCGAAGTCTTCACCGCCGAGGAACGTGTCGCCGTTGGTGGACTTCACTTCGAACACGCCGTCGCCGATCTCGAGCACCGAGATATCGAACGTACCGCCGCCAAGGTCGTAGACCGCGATGGTCTTGCCGTCCTGCTTGTCGAGGCCATAGGCGAGCGCGGCTGCCGTCGGCTCGTTGATGATGCGCAGCACTTCAAGGCCCGCGATTTGCCCGGCGTCCTTGGTCGCCTGACGCTGCGCGTCGTTGAAGTAGGCCGGCACGGTGATGACGGCCTGCGTGACCGTCTCGCCGAGATACGATTCAGCGGTTTCCTTCATCTTCTGCAGGATGAAAGCGGAAATCTGCGAGGGGCTGTAGTCTTCGCCCCCGGCCTTGACCCAGGCATCGCCGTTCTTGCCCTTGGCAATCGTGTAAGGCACCAGCGCGGTGTCCTTCTGGGTCACCGGGTCGTCATAGCGGCGGCCGATCAGGCGCTTCACTGCAAAGATGGTGTTATCCGGATTGGTGACGGCCTGACGCTTGGCCGGCTGCCCGATCAGACGCTCACCGTCCCTGGTGAACGCGACGATCGAAGGCGTCGTGCGCGCGCCTTCCGAGTTTTCGATGACCTTGGACGTGCCCCCGTCCATCACTGCCACGCAGCTGTTGGTCGTGCCGAGGTCGATACCGATTACTTTTGCCATGGTGTTCCTGTTTCCTTGCCCAATAGACGCCGCCGGTGAAGCGCCCCCCTGCCGGGCGGGCCCTGTCTATGCAGCTCCGATGGAGGTCGATATAGGTGGAGTTATTGCCTGCACAAGGGCTTCCGCCGCCGCGAATGTGGCCCATTTCACTACCGGAGTTTCCCCCGATGCGTTCCGTTATCCCTGTTGCTCTCGCTGCTGCTCTCGCCACCAGCCTGTTTGCCCTCGCAGGCTGCAGCAGCAACGCCCCGGCACCCGAAGCCAGCGCCAGCGCGTCCACCAGCGCCGCCGCCAACCCGCTCGGCCCTGACGCCAACCCGGCCGACAACCCCGACAACGCACCGCATGTCAGCGTGGTCGAGCCGGTGATCAAGCTGCCCGCCGCGCCGGGCAGCCCGGGCGTGCTCTATTTCACGATCCAGCAGGATGCGGGAAAGCCGAACACGCTCGCGGCGGTGCATGTTGATGGCGTGGGCCGGGCGGAGATGCACGAAAGCAAGACGGAAAACGGCGTGACCTCGATGGACTCGGTGTCTTCGGTCGAATTCAGCCAGGACAAACCCGCCGAATTCAAGCCCGGCGGCTATCACGTCATGCTGTTCGATGTAGAGAAATCGCTCAAGCCCGGAACGCAAACCGAAGTGACCTTCACGCTGGCCAACGGCGACAAAGTCAGCACGTTCGCCCAGATCGAGGACGCTGGCGGGTCGGGCATGATGGGCAACATGTGATCCCGCTCGCGCCTATCCCGCCCGGAGGCGAAAGACCACTCACGAAGGGCGAATGCGCGCTGGCCCGCACGATGTTCGGTCAGGCCATCGCTCTGGCCCCGGTGCGCGTGCGGCGGCGGCGCTTCTGGCCCTTCCAGCCGCGCGGCACGGTCATGGCCCCGCTGGGCCATATCCACTTCCACCCGGCAGGCCCGCACTACCGCGACGATTTCGCCGCAGCCTCGCTTGCGCTGCAAGGCCTGTTCATCCACGAACTCGTCCACGTGTGGCAGACCCAGCAGCATGGCCGCTTCTACTTGCCGCTGATGCGCCACCCGTTTTGCCGATATGGTTACCGGTTCGAACCAGACCGCCCCTTCACCGCCTATGGCATCGAGCAGCAGGCCGAACTGGTCCGGCATGCGTTTCTGGCGGCGCAGGGCTCTCCTGATCCCGCGGCGCCGCCGCTGGCGGCGCTTAGCGCGGTGTTGCCGTTTGGCTGATCAATCCGGCTGCTTCGCCACCGCGACCATCGCCGCGCGCAGCAGGCGGTCCTTGATCATGTAGCCGGCTTGCAGTTCCTGCAGCACCGTGCCGGGCTCGACATCGCCCGAGGGAATCTCGAGCATCGCCTGATGCTGGTGCGGATCGAGCGGCAGGCCCTTGGCGGCAATGCGCGTGATGCCGTGGCTCGAAAACACCTTCTCGATCTCGCGCCCCGTGGCATCAAGGCCT